>JAJEBJ010000006.1 GCA_022822575.1 Alphaproteobacteria bacterium
GCGGGATTCGGCCCTGACCACCAACCGGATCAGTCGTGCGGCCTCGCGCCAGAGAACGGACACCGGCCGGTTCCTGGCGATGGCAAGCGACAGCGTCCTCGCCATGACGGGTTCGATGATCCTGGAGGCGCCGAGGGTTGCGGACTTTCTGCAGACAATACTGAAGGGCAGGATGGCAAAGCCTTCACCCGCCTCGACGAGGTCGATCAGCGGACCGTTGGCGTCTATCTCGATGGCGACATCGGGGGTGAGTCCGCTTGACGCGAAGGCCTTGTCCGTCACCGCCCGAAAGCTGCCAGGAAGGGCGTTGAGGATGAGCGGCAGTCGGGCCACGTCGCAGATCGGGATCATCGGGTGCCGTGTCTCCGGCGCGCCCGCCGGCCCGACAAGGTAGAACTCCTCGGTGAACAGCGGCTCGACGTTGCCGGCCGGCCGCGGATGCGTGTCGGCGACGATGCCGAGATCGGCGACGTCGGTGCTGAGCATGCCGGGAATGTTGGAACTGTGGGCGGCGATGGTGCGCACGGCAGCTTTTCCGTGGCGTTCCCGGAACTGCTTCACGAGCGGTGCGAAGATGACCGCGCCGACGCTGTCGGGAGCGGCAAGCCGGACCTCGCCGACAAGTGTCTTGCGCAACGTCTGGAGTTCATCGAGGGCGTGGTCATGGAGGCGGAGAACCTGCTCCGCATTCTCGAGGAAGTGCTGTCCGGCGATGGTCAGGGAAACGCCGTGGCCGGAACGGATGAGCAGGGCGGTGTCGGCGAGGGACTCAAGGCGCTTCACGAGGCGACTGACGGCTGGCTGAGGCACCGACATCGCGTTCGCGGCCCCGGTCACGCTCCCGTGCTTCGCGACGGCGACAAAGCCCCGCAGCTGGTTGAGCGTGATATCGGGTCGGCGCGGCATGGAGGAGGGACCGTGACGCCTGTTGTCCAGGAAAGCCGTGACGCAACCACCATACCCTCAACGGCATCGTGAATATACCTCCGAGGACAGATGTGTGTGTGTCGATTGCAGGCTTAACTGCTGCAACCCGGAAAGGGAGTGGAGTGGCATGGACACCATCGCGCATTCCGGTCCCCGTGCCGTGTCCGAAGATCCCCTCAGCATCTGCAGACTTTCTCGTGGGGAACGCGGGTTGTTCCTGCGTTGGCGGGACGGCTCGGAGAGCTTCTTTCACCACATATGGCTTCGCGACTGCTGTCACTGCCCGGCATGCGGGGATTGCTACTCGAGCAACCGCTGGATGGTGCCGTGCGATGTCCCACTGGATGTCTCTCCCCGCGGCGTGCGGATTGATGCCTGCGGCGGCCTCGTCGTGGAATGGGAACCTGACGGACATGTCTCCCGCTACACGGGCCACTGGCTTCACGAGAACCGGTATGATGGCTCCGCGAGAGAAAGTCGTCGCTTCCGGCCAGTGCTGTGGGACAGCCGGACTCCGGGTCAGCCGCCCACATTCGATTTTACCGGTGTGAGGGAATCGGACGACCAGCGCCTCGCCCTCTACCGTGCCCTGCGCGATTGCGGCTGTGCCTTCATCACGAAGGGTCCTTGCCGGCCGGGAGCCGTCGAGGATGTGGCGTCGCTTGTTGGCGGACTCGGAGAGTCGGCCTACAGCCCGATCTTCGACCTCACTCCGAAGGGGAAGGTCCGCACCGCCGGTAACACCACGAGACCGGTCCCGCCGCACACCGACGAGGCATTTCGTTATTCGCCTCCCGGGCTGATGATCCTTGGTTGCGTGCACCAGGCACGCGAGGGGGGCGACACCGTTCTGGTCGACGGTTTCCGGATTGCGGTGGCGCTGAAGGAAAAGGATCCGGACGCGTTTTCGCTGCTGGTCCGGCATGACCAGAACTTCGTCCGGATTCACGAAGGGACGCTGAACCAGCAGGTGCGTGCGCCGATGATTGCGCTCGACAGCGATGGCGAGGTCTGCGGAGTGAGGATTCATACCCGGTCGTCGGGACCGCTGGATCTCCCCGTTGATCTCGTGGAACCATACTATGCGGCCTACCGCCATCTCACCCGGTTGATGATGGCGCCCGAACATCAGGTGCGCCGCGTCCTTGTCCCTGGTGACTTCGTCATGTTCGACAATCACCGCACACTGCATGCACGCACGGGCTTTGACGATACCAGGCGGCATTTCCAGATCTGCAACGTTCCGCGCGAGACGCTCCATGAACGCCTGCGTCTTCTGGCAGCGGCGTGCGGCTGTGGAGATGAGGCGCGGATGGCTCTTCCGGCGGGCGCCGTTCGCTGAAGCTCGAAGACGAGGGGAGCCCTGCCGCTCAATCGTCCTTTCCGGTCAGGTATCGCAGCAACGCTGGCCCGGAAGGAGTGACCCGGACGTATCTTGGGCAGCCGCTTCGAGAGCCTTGCCGAGGAAGCGGATAGCTGCGTCCACGCCGCCTTCGCCGTGGTCCACCTTCAGCGCTGCCATGGCGGTTTCAACCACCGAGAGAATCCCGAGCACCATCGGGGCGTTGACATGACCCATGTGGGCGATACGGAACGCACTGCCCGAGAGTTCAGGCCCGATACCGATGCCGATGGTGACGCCGCAGACTTCGCGGCAGAAGGCGATCAGGGGTGCCGGATCAGTGCCGATTGCACGCACGGTGGTGACGGAGTTCGCGCGTTCGCCGGGCTCGGTGATGTTGAATTCGAGAGCATCGCCACGGCACCACCGGGCAACCGCTGTCCTCACGGTTTCGGCGAGCAGGCGATGCCGTTCGATGACGTTCGAGAGTCCCTCCTCGAAGAGCATCCTCAGGGATTCATCCAGGCCGAAGAGGAGGTGTTCGGGCGCCGTGCCGCAGTATTTCATGTAGTGCTCGGGCCCGTCGCGGAACTCCCAGTCCCAGTAGCGGGTGACAAGACCGGCGGTGCGGCGGCGATCCCTGGCCTTGCTGCCGACACCGTTGAACGCCAGGCCTGGCGGGATCATCAGCCCCTTCTGCGATCCGGCCACCGCGACATCAACGCCCCAGGAGTCCATCTCGAAAGGCATGGAGCCCAGTGAGGCGATCGTGTCGACCATGAGAAGGGCTTCGTGGCCTGCCATGTCCATGGCCCGGCGAATTGCCGGAATGTCGTTGACGACACCGGAGGCTGTGTCGATCTGCACCGTGAGCACGGCCTTGATGCTGTTCGACGTGTCGCTGCGTAGCCTTTGTTCGAGGGCGTCGGCATCGACGGCCCGTCGTGGGCGTCCGGGCATCACCTCGACCTCGAGCCCCAGGACCTCGGCCATGCCTCCCCAGGTGACGGCAAAGAGGCCGCACTCGAGAACGAGAATCCTGTCGCCGGCGCTGAGGCTGTTGGTGAGAGCCGCTTCCCAGGCGCCGTGACCGTTGGCTGCGTAGATGTAGGCATTGCCCGCGGTGCCCAGCACCGTGCGCAGGCCGTCCAGGCAGTTTTGGGTAATGTTCAGCAACTCCCCGTCGTAGATGTCGACGGCGGGGCGATGCATGGCGGCGAGGACCCGGTCCGGGACGGTGGTGGGGCCTGGAATGCTCAGGAACTCGCGGCCGTTGCGAACGCGCATGATCAGACCCTCTCCGTTCGCGAACCTTGCAAGCGCTCGCCGATCGTATCATGGCGTTTCGCAGAGGTCAGGATGGCGGCGCATCTGCCTATGCCATTCCTCAGAGAATCTGACCAGGAACAACCTCCCCCCTCATCAGGACGTCGGCCTAGGGAAACCAGCGTGTCTGCTCCAGGGTCGGAATGATCGTCCGGAACTGAGGAATGTTCTCGGCGTCCCTTGGCGTCACCTGCTCGAGACGCCCACGATCCACGATGAAGAAGAAGGATTCCGAATGGATGCACCCGGAAGGACAGTCGCCCCAGGCGTTGCGCAGGGCGACGTACCATGCACCGCCGGAATTTGCCGCCACGATGTCGGGGCCGTCACCCAGAATCTCGTCGAACGACGTGCGGCGAACACCCTCTGTGGCCGCATACGCCTCACGGGCGACGCGCAGATTGGCAAGATTGCCGACGTGCATGATGACGGTCGAGAGGGAAGGGAGCACTTCAGCCCTGTGGAGGCCGGCCCTGGCATTGAGTTCATCGAAGGTCGCATGACCGGTCAGGGGCAGGGGGACGACATTCCCGTTCTTCCAGCGCTCGACGACTGCGTCCTGAAGATCGCCTTCCAGCTCGAGAAGCAGCACCGAAGGCCTGTGCCACTGCCGCGCGGAAATGTCGGCCATGCGGGGGTGACGATTCCGAATCTGCGCCAGAACGAGATCGATCTCCCGACCCAGTTCCTGGAGAGCGAGATCGTCCAGCATCAGGTCATCGTTCAATGTCTGGTGAAGGCGCTGGGCAAGAATCGTCGCGTCCCGGGAGAGGCCGGTGTCAGATGATGCCGCCAGGGTCCCGGTGGAATCATGCGAACCGGAGAAGGAAAAAGGACCAGCCATGACCACCGTCAACAGGGCCACAAGACAGAAGTGGCGCAGATGTGCGTGGAGACGGGCTGGCTCAACGAGCTGCATCTGATTCCATGGCCCCGCTTTCCGGCAAGGATGCTCTCTTCGGTATCGACACCTCATGAGGCGGTACGCAATGTACGGCACCGGCCAAATTCATGGGAAGCGGGGTGATTGGCCGGATACGCGTCGTGTGAGCGGGAACGGGCCGCCTTTGGTTCCCGGCGGCCCGTGATTTGAACTCGCTGGCCGTGGCGTCGATAGTACCGCCCGCGTTGCGGACAGCCCGGGGACGTCGTCATGAATGTACGCCCGGACCAGCGGTGATGGTCTCCGGTACGGGTCTCGTCGCGCGCATTGTCTCCGTCACGGTGCTCGGGCTTGTGACGGGAGTGCTGGCATCGCTGGCAACCGTGGTCTTTCTCCAGGCCATCGAGCTGATGAATGACTGGTTCCTCATTTCGGCGGAGAGACGGGCCATGGCCGCGGGCACCGACTGGCTCGTCGCCGCCACCATCGCCGTGCCCGCGCTCGGTGGCCTGGCAGTAGGACTGGTCAGCCTGAAGATCCCCGGGAAAAGAGCGGGTGGCCCCCAGGACGTCATCGAGGCGGTGCATCTCGCCGACAGCCGGATGGCGCCGCGGTCGGGTTTCCTGTCGGCCGTGGCGAGTCTGCTGTCTCTCGGATCAGGTGCCTCTGTCGGACACTACGGGCCCCTGGTCCATCTCGGGGCGACCCTGGGATCCCTTGTCGGTTTCACCGGCAGGGTGAGCACGTGGACGATCAGGGTCGGGGTCGGCTGCGGCGTGGCGGCCGCCATCGCGGCGGCGTTCAATGCGCCCATCGCCGGAATCATCTTCGCCCACGAGGTGATCCTCCGGCACTACTCCCTGCGCGCCTTTGCTCCGGTCACCGTGGCGGCCACGGCAAGCCACGTCATGGTGACGGTGGTCTTCGCCCATCCGCCTCTCTTCGAGGTGGCTCCCGTCAGTATCGGTCACGTGGGCGAATACCCCGGTTTCATCGTCATCGGCATTCTCTCCGCCCTCGTTGCCGTCGCCTACATGAGGGCGATTCTCTTCAGCCAGACACTCGGCGAGCGCCTGCCAGTCCCCTCCTGTCTCAAGCCCATGGCGGCAGGTGTGGCACTGGGGATTGCCACGTTGTGGCTTCCGGGAATCCTGGGAACCGGAACCGACACCATGAGGCTCGCCATTGTCGACGGCGCCTTCGAGCCCTCCGGACTGGCGATTCTTCTCGTTGCCAAGATCGTGGCGACGGCGCTCTGCCTGGGATGCGGCTTCGCCGGAGGCGTCTTCACCCCGGCTCTCTTCGTCGGCATCTTCTTCGGCGCCCTTGCGGGGGACGCCGCCTACCTGGTGTTCGGCGACCTTCGCTCGGATGTCTCCGTGTACGCGATCTGTGGCATGATGGCGGTGGCCAGTGCCGTCATCGGTGCGCCGCTTGCCACGATCCTCATCGTCTTCGAACTGACGCGCAACTATGACCTCACCACGGCAACCATGGTGAGCGTGGTCTTCTCCAATGTCGTCTGCTACCGGATGTTCGGCCGGTCAATCTTCGACGTCCAGCTACGGCGTCGCGGGTTCGATCTGTCGCTGGGGCGTGACCGGGTGATGGCCGGCAACATGCTGATCGATTCCCATGTCAGCCGCGACTTCACCGCACTCGAACCCGACATGGCGCCCGAAGAGGCCATGGCGCGCCTTGTCGAGACCCATCATCACGAGGCCTACGTGCTCGACGGTCGCGGGGCCATCGTCGGCCGGGTCAGATTTGACGATCTGGTCGACAATCCCCGAGAGGCGACGACCATCTCCGCCCTTGTCCTGCCGACCGGGCCCGTGCTCACGGCAGGGATGTCCATTCGCGATGCCATGGAACGCATTCGCCGGACTGGTCATGCCAGCATTCCCGTGGTGGACGTCGGAGAACCGGCCGCCATGCTCGGTGTCGTGACGGAAGCTGATCTCGCCAGAGTCTTTCTCGACATGGCGAGCGGGATCCGGCGGGAAGAACACGCTTCGTGAGACGACAGCGTCAGCGCAGGGAGAGACGCGGCCGGTCGCATCCTGCGTCGACGGGAGGCAGGTTCTCGCCGTAGGCCGATCTGAGGTCATCGTAGTAGAGCCTGAGACCCCGTGAGATCGGGTAGGGTCGCGGCGTGTCGAGCCAGGCGCGCAGCATAAGACGCCCGCGATCCTCTCCCGGGTCATCGGTGAAGGCATTGCGTGCGTGCAGCGTGTTGTAGTTGTTGATGAAGTAGGCCTCGCCTTCGTCCAGTGCGAGTGTCAGGACGATGTCCTCGCGTTCGCACATGTGGGCGAAGAGATCGAAGGCTTCGACGGCGGTGGCGGTCAGGATTGTGCCGGCAAGTTCTGCCGCCTGACGGACCTGGGGTGCCAGGTAGCAGACCGAGATCCGCCCGTCGTTCCAGGAGAGGACCGGAACATCGTACTCGCTGTAGCCCTTGGTGGGCCGGTCCGGAGGCTCTTCCCCCCAGCCCACCGGAAACCCCCTGAAGAGGGGTTCGAGAAGTTCGGGGCGTGACGCGCTAATCTCGTCATGGATGGCAAGGGCGCTCGCCAGCCTCGATTCCCCGCCCTCACGGGCCCTGCGTACGCACAGCATGCCGAGGACGGCCCCCATGTCGGTGTGCAGGGTTTGCCGGCCGGCCCTCTCGTAGCCCCTGAGTTCGAGGATCCGGTCCGGACGGTGGGTCACGAAGCCAATGCGCTCCCTCCGCTTGCTCTGGCTGAGCAGGCGTCCCATGTGGCAGCAGAAGACACGGTACATGTGCGCGATGGCGCGCTCGTCGTGGTCCTTCACGGGGAAGCCGCGCACGATGGCCATTCCGCGGCCTTTCATCAGCACGGCTGCGAGGCCGTCGATGGTCCGGTCGAGACCGGGCAGGGACACATCCTCGCGGCAGAGAGGATCGGGCAAGCTCCCGCCGCATGCGCGCCATTGCGCGATGGCGTCTTCGAGGGCGGCGATGTCGCGGCCGGTGAGGTCCACGGAGAGTTCTTCCGGCGAAGCGAAATCGCCCGGTCGCCAGGCCGAAGGGTGGCGCGTGTCAGCCGCGTTCACGCGGACTTCCCGCATGGCAAGGGGTCAACCCGCGGCATGGTCCGGGTGGATGGGCATAAAGGGGGTTACGGCGGTTCATGCCACCACGCCCAGATGTCGCTGCCATAGAGAACCGACCGTTGCGGCCGCCTGAGCGAAGACCAGTAGGCAACGAGATCCTCCGTGCGATGGTAGAGGGGAAGGACGTGGCGGCCCCACATCAGGACCCGGTCGAGTGCCCTGGCTGCTGCTTCGAGGTCTTCCCTCGATCGGGCATCGGAGAGGGACGTGATGATCGAATCGAGGATTGGACTGCGGATGCCGGCGTAATTCCGGCTTCCCTCGTCATCGGCCGAATTGGTCCCCCAATAGATCCACTGTTCATTGCCCGGGGATAGCGAGACACCCCAGCGCCAGACGAGGGCGTCAAAGTCGAACTGCCGCATGCGGTTGCGGTGCTGTGCGGCATCGACCGTCCGCATGACGGGACGGATGCCGAGACGTTCGAGGTTGGCAAACCAGGCAAGGAAAATCCGTTCTTCGCGGGGGTCGTTGAGCAGCAGTTCAAAGGTCAAGGGATCGCCTGTCGCCGCACTGACAAGGTCGCCGTCACGCAGGACGTAACCCGCCTCCTGCAACAGGCGCGTCGCCTCCTTCAGGCGCTGGCGCAGGGTCCCTTCGGCCGGTGACCAGGGCCTTTCGAAAATGACGGGCTCCAGTTCGTTCTCCCAGGGCTCGAGGAAGGCGCGTTCCCTTCCCGCCGCGGGACCTCTTGCCCGGAGCATGGAGTTGTCGAAGAGGCTTGTCGTCCGCGTGTACTGGCCATGGAGCAGGTTCTCGTTGATCCAGTCGAAGTCAAAGGCGAGTCCCAGGGCATCGCGTACCCGGACATCGTCGAACGGGGCCCTTCTGTGGTTCCACGCGGCGGCGTAGAGGCCCGACGGGCGCCCGCTCGTCACGGAGGCCATGATGATGCGGCCGTCATCACGCGCCGGGACGTCATAGCCCGTAACCCAGCGCCTGCTGTCGCCCTCGAAGCGTATGTTGGCATCACCGGCCAGGAACGCCTGATGGGCGACATTGGAGTCCCGGTACCAGGTGTACGTGATCGTGTCGAAATTGTGGCGGCCGATGCTTTGCGGCAGGTCACGGCCCCAGTAGTCCGGATCACGCCGGTAGACGACACGATGGCCCGCATCGATGGTCTCGACCCGGTAGGGGCCTGTTCCGACGGGAATCTCGAGACTGGTTTCGGTGAAGACCACGGTCTCGAAGTACGTCTTCGAAAGGACCGGCATGAGACCCAGCAGCATGGGAAGTTCCCAGTTGTCTCCCCTGAGGTCGAAGGAGACGGCCAGTGGGCCAAGTTTCCGGACGCTCGTGACGCCGGAAAAGTATGTCTGCGTGTGGGGACGGCCGTCATTGAGCAGCGAATCGAAGGTGAAGAGCACGTCATCGGCCGTCACTGCCGATCCGTCATGGAAGCGGGCGCGGGGGTCCAGGTGGAAGACGATGTTCGTCCGGTCGTCCGCCATGTCGATGGCGCGCGCCACCTGGGGATAGAGCGTGAACGGCTCGTCGGGGGAGCGATAGAGCAGTGACTGAAAGACCAGCGGCTTGAGGCCGCTCGCGGGGATTCCCTGGACGATGTAGGGATTCATGCTGTCGAACGTGCCGACAACGGCAAGGCTCAGATCTCCACCCTCGGGCGCCTCCCGGTTGACCCAGGGAAAGTGGTCCCGGGGCCCGTCCGGAAAGACCTCGTCGCCGTGCATCGAGAGGGCATGGGTTTCTTCCGCGATGGCGGTGCTGGATGGGAGTGCCATCGCTGCGGCGACAAGCACTCCCGCGAGGAAACGGTGCATGGCAGGTCCTATCTTGCTGCCTGAATCGTGACCAACGGCGGCGTCGACGCAACAGGTTTCTCGCCGGCTAAGAGATTGAAGGGCGCGACCGGACGAGGAGTCCACATGTGAACCGGGCCACGCTAGATGATTGTCGCAATGCCAAGGTTCTGGGAAACCGGTCGGGAACGCTCGCCAGATGTGCCGGTCCAGCACGAACACCCCTCTCTCGCCGATGGATCGCAGATGTTGATTCGTGCGCATTCCATGGGTGACAAGCCGGATGGACGACTTGATGCGAGCGAAGCGCTCGGATTGCCAAATGTTCGCGACGGGATCGCCGAGGGGTGACGCGTTAACCAAGGGGGGCCTTTGTCAGAAAGTCCCGTTCACCAGATCGAATGGCGAGACGCCGAGACGCGCTTCGTCGACCTCAATGCGCATCGCGGAATCGATGGTCAGGTGTTTTGCTCATCAACTCCTGGAGAAGTGTGTATAACCGAGGCCCATCGGACAGGGCTTCGAACCGTGGAGAGGAAGCGTAGCGATCTGCTCAGGCGCATCACAGCCCGCCCCGACGTCTTCGGCGGCAAGCCCATTATCCGGGACATGCGGATCTCGGTGGAGTTCATCCTAGGTCTGCTGGCGCAGGGCGTGACGCCGGAAGACATCCTGGACGATTATCCCGATCTGGAGCCGGATGATATCCGTGCCTGTACGGCCTACGCGCACGCGGTCATCGCCAGAGAAACCCTGTCGGCCGTGACCGTCGTCGAACTATGAGGTGCTGCGTCAATCGGCGTGTGGCGTGCAGTCTCTGAAACAGGCGTGCCCGATCCGGTGCTCTCCGTCGTAAAGGTCCTCAGTCCGTTCGTTGAGTATGGCAAGATTGCGGCGTTCGATGCCCACAACACGTTTCTGCTCTGGCGGTTCCCCTGGCAATCCGCTTTAGGCCGGCCGGTTCGCGGGCGCTCCGACGGACAGACCGAGGTCCTGCATCACGCTCGCCGGATTGTAGTAGGCGACGATCCTGGTGATCCGGCCGTCCCGGAAGTCGGCGATCATCGCGAAATCGAAGGCGATCCTGGCCCCGGCCGCGGCGACTCCGTAGAGCGGCGCGCCGTCGTGTGTCATCTCGAGGCGGACTTCCGTTGCAACGCGGCAGCCGCCGATCGTCTTGCGCAAGGGTGTCGCACGGCGGTCGCTCGATGCCTCGAACCATCCCGAAGCATAACGTCTGAACGCATCGCGGCCGTGAAGCGGTT
Source organism: Alphaproteobacteria bacterium (assembly GCA_022822575.1). Classification (GTDB taxonomy): domain Bacteria; phylum Pseudomonadota; class Alphaproteobacteria; order SP197; family SP197; genus SP197. The sequence goes on from JAJEBJ010000006.1 coordinate 10,648, forward strand.
CCTGTCCGGCGTTGTCGCTGTAGACGATATCCTCGGCGCATCCCGCAACGAAGCCGTCGAGGTCGCCGGCCGAGAAGGCTGCCCAGGCCGCATCGATCGCCTCGCTCATCCGTTCGGGCGTCATCGTCTCATCTCCGGGATCCTTTTCGACAGGCCGGGATTCTATCCGGCGGACCGACCGTGCGTCCAAGGGAACGACCGCTGCGATGGGTGGGACACGCGGGAAGACACGGGAGCACCTTGTGGTTTGACAAATCGTCACCGGCCCCGAAGGGTTCGGGCACTGTACTTGCGGACCAGTGAACCGGCCCGGCGTACAAGGAACATGCGGACAAGCCGGGGAAGCGGGATGTCCTATCGCGTCGGAGTCGATATCGGAGGCACGTTCACCGACTTCTTCGTGTTCGACGAAACCACCCTGGAGACACAGGCCCTGAAGGTGCCGTCGCGTCCGGACAGGCCGGGCGCCGAGGTGCTGGAAGGAATCCGCCAGCTCGAAGCGCGTTTCGGCATCGCTCCAGGCGAGATCGCCCATTTCAGCCATGGTACCACCGTGGGCGTGAACACCGTGATCCAGCGCAAGGGCATCAGGCTCTGCCACTTCACGACCGAGGGGTTCGTCGACGTGCTGGAGGTGGCCCGGCTGAGAACGCCGGATGTCTACAACCTGCTTTCGAAACGCCCCGCTCCGCTCATCCCCAGGGAGCGGGTCTTTCCGGTTGCGGGACGTCTGGCCAGCGACGGCAGTGAACTTCGACCGGTCGACAGGGCCAGCGTCGAGACCGCTGTCGCAAAGGCGCGCGAGGCGCACGCCGAAGGCATCGTCGTGTCGCTCCTCAACGCCTACCGCAATCCCGCCCATGAACACGAGGTGGCCGACATGGTGCGGGAGATGGCGCCGGAACTTCGCGTGTTCTGCTCCACCGACGTCTGGTCGATCATCCGCGAGTACGAGCGCACGATCACCGCCGTCATCCACGCCTACGTGCAGCCGCGCGTCAGCCGTTATCTGGCATCGCTGCAGGACGCGCTGCGCGAGGCGGGCGTGCC
>JAJEBJ010000117.1 GCA_022822575.1 Alphaproteobacteria bacterium
TCGTTGTCGGCCCGGTTGCCGGCGACCAGATCGTCGTGCTTGCCGGTCTCGCCGAGGGGGACAGGGTCGTTCTCTCGGACCCGCAGCCGGCCGTCTACGGCATGTTGCTCGCCCCATGACGAACTGAGAGGCCGGGACGGATGATCGCCTACTTCACCCGGCACCCGGTCGCGGCAAATCTCCTGCTGCTGGGCACGATGATTCTCGGCGGGCTTACCCTATCGGACCTCGAACGGGAGAGCTTTCCGGAGTTTTCCCCCTCCAGGATATCGGTTTCCGTCGCCTATCCGGGCGCCTCCGCGGCAGATGTCGATGAACTGGTCTGCCTGGAGCTCGACGCCGAACTCGGCTCGGTGAACGCCCTTGATGTTCTCGACTGCGTCTCGGTGGACGGCAGGGCGACAGCGACGCTGACCATGATGGAAGGCGGTGACATCGGCCAGTTCTACAACGATGTACTGTCCACCGTGTCGGCAATCGGCGATCTTCCGGCGGAGGCCGAGACACCGGCGGTGTCGATCCTCGGGCAGAGCGAGCTTGTCGCCTTGCTGGCGGTCTCCGGTATTGCAACGGAAGACAGCCTGATCCGCTACGCCGACGGACTCGCAAAGGACATCGCCGCCCTGGAACTGGTCGAGTCGGTGGATGTCACCGGAATCTCCGAGAGCGAATTCCGGATTTCCCTGGACCAGAACGCGCTTCGCCGTTTCGGGATCAGCGCGAAATCGGTCTCCGACGCGGTCAGCGCCCGGTCGCTCCGCGTGCCCATCGGCACGGTCCGGACCGAGGGCCGGGATATCTTCCTCAGGTATTCCGACGCACGGCGCACCATTTCGGACCTCGAGAACCTGGTCATCCTGCAGAACGACAAGGGAGGGCTGGTCTTTCTTTCCGACCTCGCCACGGTCACGCTCGAGGAACTGACGCCGGAGTTGCGCGCCTTCGTGGACGGGGAAAGGACCGCGATCCTGAGAATCAACAAGACCGGGACCGCCGATGCCATCGATGCCTTCGACCAGGTGGAGACGCTCCTTGGCCGGGAACGGGCAAGGTTTTCCGAACCCTTCCGGATCACCGTGATCAACAATACGACCACGGTCGTGCGGGACCGCATCGCGCTGGTCTCCGGGAACGCGGTCGTCAGCCTTGCCCTGGTGATCCTCGTCATGTGTTTCTTCTTCACCGTGCGGGAGGCGGTCTGGATTTCCCTGGCACTGCCGTTTTCGTTTTTCGCCGCGGTTTTCGTGATGGGTATCGTCGGGGTTTCGATCAACATGATCAGCCTCGTGGCGCTCCTAATGGCGATCGGTCTCATCATGGACGACAGCATCGTGATCGCGGAAAACATCGCGAAAAAGCGTGACGGGGGCGGCGGGGATTCCGTCGCGCGCAGCGTCCTCGAGGTCATGCCCGGCGTGATTTCCTCCTTCCTGACGACCACCTGCGTCTTCGTCCCCCTGATGTTCATTTCAGGCGAAATCGGGGCCATCCTGAAGGTGATTCCCGTCGTGCTTCTGATCACGCTCGGTGCGAGCCTGCTCGAGGCCTTCCTGGTGCTTCCGAACCACATGCACCATGTCCGGACCGACCCCCAGGCCAATGCCCGGCGACTGGCCCCCCGCATGCTGGTGCGGATCAGGGATGATTTCGTCCTCCCAACGGCTTCCCTGCTTGCGCGCTGGCGGTACCTGACCCTCGGTTCCGTCTTCGCGATCCTGATCTTCAGCGTCGGCCTGATCGCCTCGGGAACCGTCAAGGTCATCGGCTTCCCGGCCGTCGAGGGCGATACGGTGGAGGCGCGCATCGCACTGACCCCCGGACTGCCGCTCGAACGCACACAGGCGGTCGTCAGCCAGCTCGAGAGCGCCCTGAAAAGGGTTGACGAAGAACTGACCGCCGGCACCGTGGGCAAAGAACCGCTGGTCCTGCGTGTGCTGACGAGGTTCGCCTTCAACCCGGATGTCAAGGACAACGGTCCGCACACGGCGACCATCACCGCCGACCTGCTGGCCAGCGAACGAAGGAATGTCTCCGCCGACGAGGTGCTGAACGCATGGCGGGCGGCGGCCGGCCCCATCCCGGACCTGGTGCAGGCCAACTTCACCCAGACGGCCCTGGGTCCGGGCGGGCATGACATCGATCTCCAGTTGTCCGGGCAGGATCTCGCGGAACTGGAACTCGCCGCATCCGAACTGCGAAGCAGCCTGCTCGCGCGCGACGACGTGACGGAGGCTTACCAGGATTTCTATGGCGGCCTGCTGGAGGTCCGGCTGACCCTCAACGAATTCGCCCACGTGAACAACCTGACGCCGCAGTCGGTCGCCGGCCAGCTGCGCAGCGCCTTCTCGGGAACAGAGACCGACAGCTTCCGCGTCGGGCAGTCGGACATGACCGTGCAGGTCGAGCTCGGCGACAGCATTCCGTCGATCGAGGACCTCGAGGATTTCCCGGTTGCGATCGCCGGCGGCAAACAGGTCTCCCTCGGTTCCATTGCCGACATGGGCCGTTCGTACACCTATGGGCAGATCACGCGCGAGAACGGCCGGGCCGTCGCCAGGATCATCGGAAAGATCGATCGCGCCGCCACCACGTCCGCCGTCATCTCCCGTGTGGTCACCGACGAGCTTGCGCCTTCGCTGAAGAAGAAATTCCCTGCCGTAAGTATCGAGATCGGCGGCGGCGCCGAAGAGCAGGTAGAGACCCAGAGCTCGATCATCATGGGGTTTCTGATCGGACTGTTCGGGGTCTACATCGTCCTTGCATTCCAGTTCCGCAGCTACACGCTTCCGCTCATGATCATGCTGTCCATCCCGT
>JAJEBJ010000379.1 GCA_022822575.1 Alphaproteobacteria bacterium
GGAGGGCGTCGACATGCCTCGCCCGCATGGCATTGGTGGAAAAGCGGCTGTCCGAGGCAAGGCATGAGAGCCGGAGGACGTTACAAAGCTTCAGGAAAAGGTCGTCATTGCCAGCTGCGATGACGATGTGGCCATCACTGGTTCTGAATGCGTCAAAGGGTACGATCGACGGATGGCGGGTGCCAAGCGGACCCGGGGTCTCGCCGGTGGTGGCGTGGCGGACGATTGCATTTTCCAGAATGGCGATCTGACAATCGAGCATCGCCACGTCGATCATGATCCCCTCGCCGGTCCGGGTTCTGTGGTGGAGGGCTGACGTGATGCCGATTGTCGTGAAGAGGGCCGCTGTGATGTCACCAATCGAGGTGCCGACCCGCGTCGGTTCGCCTCCTGGATGTCCGGTGAGGCTCATGACACCACCCATGGCCTGGACAATCAGATCGTATGCCGGCCGGATGCTGTATGGGCCGTTCTGGCCGAATCCGGACACCGCAGCGTAGATGAGGCCAGGATGCCGTTCCTTCAGGACTGCCCACGCATAGCCAAGACGATCCATGACACCGGGGCGGAAATTCTCGATGAGCACGTCGGCCGAACCAAGAAGGGCCTCGAACACCTCTCGGTCGCAATCGTTCCTGAGATTGAGCGCGATGCTCTCCTTGCCGCGGTTGATCGAGGCAAAGTAGCCTGACAGGGGCCCCATGAACGGCCCGATTTCCCTTGCGTCATCGCCGGTGTCCGGTTGCTCGACCTTGATGACCCGCGCACCGAGGTCGTGCAGCATCATGGTGCAGTAGGGTCCCGCGAGAACCCGTGTCAGGTCGATGACCGTGATGCCATTGAGCGGCCCGTCGGGCATGAACGACAACCCTCCTGGAATGGGCCTGGACAATCACACGAAGCGGGGCGCTTCGTCCATCACAGGCGTCGTGCCAGTTCCAGAGCACCATAGGTCAGGATGCCACTGCAACCGGCGCGTATGAAACAGGCAAGGGCCTCATCCCACACCCTGTCGCGATCGAGCCAGCCGTTGCGGCATGCTCCTTCAAGCATCGCGTACTCGCCGGACACCTGATAGGCGAAAACAGGAACGCCGAAGGTGTCCTTCACTCGGCGCACGATATCCAGATAGGGCATGCCTGGCTTGACCATGACCATATCGGCGCCCTCTTCGAGATCGAGTGCCACCTCGCGCAGGGCCTCGTCCGAGTTGGCCGGATCCATCTGATAGGTTCGCTTGTCGCCATGGCCGAGGCTGGCAGCGGATCCGACCGCGTCGCGAAACGGTCCATAAAATCCTGATGCGTACTTGGCGGCGTAGGCCATGATGGCGACACGCGTATGCCCTGCATCGTCGAGTGCCCTGCGGATGGCGCCGATCCGGCCATCCATCATGTCGCTAGGAGCAATGATGTCGCACCCGGCCTCCGCCTGGACGAGTGCCTGGCGCACCAGGATGTCGACAGTTTCGTCGTTGAGAATCTCGTCACCCGACATCACGCCGTCATGGCCATGGGTCGTGTAGGGATCGAGAGCGACATCGACAAGAACACCGAGATCACCGACATGGTTCTTCAGTGCGGCAATGGCACGGCACACGAGGTTGTTCGGGTTGACCGCCTCCTGGCCATCGGCGCTCTTCACCTCCTGGGGGGTGTGGGGAAAAAGAGCGATAGACGGTATGCCGAGATCGCGGGCCTCACGGGCCAATTCGACGAGAATGTCGATACTGAATCTCCCGATTCCCGGCATCGACTCAACGGGTTCACGCACATTGCTGCCCTCGCGGATGAAGACAGGCCAGACAAGGTTGGAAACCGACACGACATTCTCGCTCACCATGGAGCGAAGCCACGGCGCCTGCCTCAGGCGTCTCATTCTCGTGGTGGGAAAACTGCCGGGGAATTGCGCCATGTCCCGTTCCCGCTCTGCCTGGTTCCTGAGATAGGTCGCAAGTCCTTCGTCTGCAAGGCAAGACCTGACCGGTCGACGGCGGAACGGGATGCCAATGAAGGCTCCGTTCCGCCGTCCCACTACCCCGTCAGGGCCGCTCCGCCGCCAGAAGACATGGCCGCTGCCGGGATAATTTCGTGGGCCTCCGCCGTTGACTGTGCCAACGATGGTGGTTCGATGATGCTGTTCGGAAAAGAGACAAGGTTGATCTCCGGTGCCTTCAGGGCCCACGGAGATCCATCCGTGGCGCTTTAGCGGTTGGTGTCGCGGACGCAAGCTGCCCCATCAAATCCCGCGGACCCGCCTCAAGGGACGGATCATCCAGGGGCAATGACTCCCCTGTGTCCCGCTGTCTATTTCTTCAGATCGGGATTGTCAATGTTCTCCAATCGGCAGCGTCAGCCGGTGAATGCCTGGATGCCGGTCTGGGCGCGGCCGAGAATGAGCGCGTGAATGTCTTGGGTGCCCTCGTAGGTGTTAACGGCTTCGAGGTTCAGCATGTGGCGAATGACACCGTACTGATCGCTCACGCCATTGCCGCCGTGCATGTCGCGCGACGCGCGGGCAACATCGAGTGCCTTGCCGCATGAATTGCGCTTGATGAGGGAGATCATCTCGGGCGTTGCCCGGCCGTCGTCCTTGAGGCGCCCCACCCTCAGGCAGGCTTGAAGCCCGATCGCAATCTCCGTCTGCATGTCCGCCAGCTTCTTCTGAATGAGCTGGTTGGCGGCAAGTGGCCGGCCGAACTGGGTGCGATCCAGGGTGTAGGAACGGGCTGCCTGCCAGCAATAGGTCGCCGCCCCGAGAGCTCCCCAGGCGATGCCGTAGCGGGCATTGTTGAGGCAACCGAAGGGCCCTTTCAGACCGCGGATCTCCGGGAAGGCGTTCTCCTCGGGACAGAAGACGTTCTCCATGACGATTTCGCCGGTCGGACTGGCGCGCAGACTGAATTTTCCCTCGATTCCAGGAGTCGACAGGCCCTCCATGCCTCGTTCGAGAAGGAATCCCCTGATGGCGCCCTCGTCATCCTTGGCCCAGACCACCATCACATCGGCGATCGGTGCATTCGAGATCCACATCTTGGCGCCGCTCAACCGGTATCCGCCGGGCGCCGCACGCGCCCGGGTCGTCATGGATCCGGGGTCCGAGCCGTGATCGGGTTCCGTGAGACCGAACGCCCCGATCATGGTGCCGTTGGCCAGTGCCGGAAGATACTTCTGGCGCTGTTCCTCGGTTCCATAGGCGTGGATGGGGTGCATGACCAGGCTCGACTGCACCGACGCCGACGAACGGTAGGCACTGTCGATCCGCTCGATCTCGAAGGCGATGAGACCGTAGGCAACCTGGCTGATGCCGGCACAGCCATAGCCGTCGATTGTCGCCCCCAGCATCCCCATCTCGCCCATGCGGCGAATGATCTCGCGATCCCCGGTCTCCTCGCGAAAGTCCTTCGTCACCCGCTGCGCCAGGTAGTCTTCGCAGAACTGCCGCGCCGAATCGCGGATCATGCGTTCGTCCTCGTCGAGTTGCTCGTCCAGCATGAAGGGGTCGTCCCACCTGAAGGAGGGGCGGGAAGAAATCGTGTTCACGGTCATTGTCTTTCTGAAGTGACGGATCTCCGGCACCCTAATCCGAACTCCTTCACGCAATCAATTGCGTGAACGCTACCGGTTGCTCGCGCAGGGCTTGTGCATGCCGGTCTTCATGTTGTCACACGGTGTGGCTTGGCTCTCCCGGCGCGACGCCGCATCGGGAATTGATCATGCTATCGGAAAACGCCTTCAGATCCGGTTCGAGGCATCGATGTCCGGGAGACGGTACGACTTCGGACCAGGGCAATGTGACAGATTGAATGGTCCTGACTTACTGGCTTGCGCACACCAAGCTCGCTCCCCGAATGACAACCAGCAGAGTTGCTCCAGATTTGCAATAATCGAATGCAAATTCCTGCTTTTGGGTAAGAAACCTGGCCAAGAGAGACGCTCGTCTTCGGGAGTCGCAGACCTTCAGTCGAAGGGGACGAAACCCGGGATCTCCGGACTCCCGGACCGGATGCGGCCTATCGGAACGGCGCTAGGCCTCATCGACCGTCAGCACGGGGACGTTCGTTGTGGGGATCATAAGGCGAGGCTTCGATGATTTGGGCAGGCCGACGCTCGCCGAGAATGTCGATGTCGAACTCGCGAGGTGCCACGGCCGCGTCGGGAGCCAGGAAGGCAAGGGCCAGGCTCTTCGCTATTCGGTGACCATAGCCACCTGAACTGACAAAACCGGCCACTTCGTCGGCGAGATAGACGGTTTCTCCGCCCTGGCAGTCTGCATCCCTGGCCTCCACTTCGAAGCTGACGCAGCGCCACCTTGGAGATTGTTCCAGGCGTGCCAGGGTCGCATCGCGACCGATGAAGTGCCCTTTGTCCGGTTTGAAGAACTGTGCAGCTCCCGCCTCGGGAAGTGTCACTTCGTTCGTGAGCTCACTGCCGGCATGATATCCCTTCTCGAGGCGCATGGAATTGAGAGCGAATGAGCCGAAATGTCCGACGCCGTGGCTCCGGCCTGCGGTCATGACGGCATCATGGATCTCTTCCATCGCCGTTGCAGGTCCGTGGAGTTCCCATCCGAGCTCGCCGCTGTAGGAAAGGCGCAGCGCCCGGACCGGGATTCCCCCGATGTCGACGGTCCTGCAGGACAACCAGGGGAAGCTCGCATTGTCGAGTCGCGCCCCGGTCACGGCCGAAAGGACATCCCGCGAACGCGGGCCGGCGACGGCAAGGCAGCCGAGCCCTTCGGTCACGCAGCGGACGTCAAGTCGTTCGCCTGCTTGTCTGTGAAGGTCGAACCAGTCGAGCACGCGCCGCTCGAGGTAGGCTGCGAAAGTGAGGTAGTAACGGGTTTGATGGAGTCTCGTCACCACGACTTCGGCTTCGATGGTGCCTGTGTGATTGAGAAGATGGGTGAGCACGATTCCGCCGTCACGTGAAGGCAACCTGTTGGCGACGAGACGGTCAAGGAATGTACCGGCATCCGGCCCTTCGATATCTGTCTTCGCGAAGGCGGCAAGATCGGCGACGCCGACACCTGCGGCGACCATGCGGCACTCCGCACCGACAATGCCGAAGAGATCCGAGCGACGAAAACTGTAGATGTCCTGTTGCGGCGTGCTGCCCTTCGCAAACCAGCGGGGCTGTTCGTGGCCGTAGACTTCCTCGAAGACCGCGCCGGCCGCCATGAGTCGCCCGTGAAGGGCACTGGTCCTGGCCGGTCGCGCGGCCGG
>JAJEBJ010000125.1 GCA_022822575.1 Alphaproteobacteria bacterium
CCCCGTGGTCGGCGGATCTGCGCGCGTTCGTCACGGAAAACGGCCTGTCCGGTGTCAACACCCTCGCCACCTGGCCCGTTTGGCTCGGTTTCGCCGGCATCCCGATCGACCACGCCTTCGTCAGCCACGATCTGCGTATCCTCACCTTTGAAACCGGCCCCGATATCGGCTCCGACCACCTGCCCCTTCAGATCGACGTTGCACGGGCCGCAACGGACCCACCGCCGCCATGACCGTCCACAGGCGCCTGCCAGCGCCGTCGAGATCGGGTCCTCGAAACCGCGTTCAGGGTGCTTGACGTGTTCCGGTACAGCCGGTTGCGGTCCTTGACGATTCATGAGAGCGCTTGTCCACGTCGGTCATGGTGGATTCCGTGCCCTTCAATTCTGACCCATCTGCTCCCTGCCACATTCGCATCATGTTGCAGTCGATGCCTCCTCCGACCGCGCGCTCTTGCATGCAGCGATCGGGTATGATCAGTGCACCCTCACGGGAATGCCATATCCCTAAGGCAAATGTCACCCCCGGCAGTGGCTGGTTGCCGGGGGTGGGAGTGTTACTGCGGCAACGAGGCGTCGATGCCTTCGACGTAGACACTCATGCCGAGAAGCATGCCGTCGTCCGCGACCTCTCCGTCAGCGACGAGGAGATTGCCGTCCTGGTCGTTGATGGGGCCGGTGAAGGGGTGGAGGGACCCTTCGGCAATCGCGGCGCGCGCCGCTTCTGCCATCTCGACGACATCGGCGGGAATGGCTTCGTTGTAGGCGGAGAGCACCAGCATGTCGGCACCGAAACCGCCCCAGGTGTCCGAGGTGCCCCAGGAGCCGTCAAGAGCCGCCTGAACCCGCCTGACGTAGTAGGCGGCCCAGTTGTTGACAACCGACACCAGATGGGCGTCGGGACCGAAGGCGGTCATGTCCGAAGCCTGGCCGATGGCCCACACGCCGCGATCCTGTGCAACCTGCAGGGCGGCGGGCGAATCCGTGTGCTGCAGGATGACGTCAGCACCCTGATCGATCAGGGCCTTGGCGGCATCCCCCTCCTTGCCCGGATCGAACCAGGTCGATACCCAGACAATCTTGAACGACACGTCGGGGTTGACCGAGCGGGCGGCGAGGAAAGCCGAATTGATGCCGCGGACCACCTCCGGAATGGGGAAGGAGGCGATGTAACCGATCACGTTGCTCTCGGTCACGCTGCCGGCCAGCAGTCCGGCAACATGACGGCCCTCGTAGAACCGCGCCGAGTAGGTCGCGACGTTGTCGGCCTGCTTGTAGCCGGTGGCATGTTCGAAGTGCACATCGGGGTACATTTCGGCAACGCGGATTGTCGGATTCATGTAGCCGAACGATGTGGTGAAGATGAGACCGTGCCCGGTTTCGGCCAATTGGGCGATCACCCTGTCAGCGTCGGCGCCTTCCGGAACGTTTTCGACGTAGCTGGTCTCGACCTGATCGCCGAACGCTTCCTCGACGGCAAGCCTCCCCTGATCGTGCTGGTAGGTCCATCCGTGGTCGCCGATCGGACCGACGTAGACGAATCCCACCTTGAGGGGTTCAGCCTGGGCCGGACCCGCAAGAAGGCCTGCAGCCAGCAAACATGCGGCCATGGCCCGGTTGACTGTGTTCATAATTCCCTTCCTCCCATTATCAAGTCGCTGTTCTCTCGAACTGGTCGTTGCCCGCCCTACCCGGTGGCATGGAAACTCCTGCCCAGGCACGCCGGAGCATTGAAACGCATCCTCACATCATCACGCGATATGAGGACCAGCACAACAATGGTGGCGATGTAGGGAAGCATGGAGAGAATCTGGGAGGGGATGGCAACCCCCAGACCCTGGGCATGAAGCTGGATGATGGTGATGCCTCCGAAGAGATAGGCGCCGAAGAAGGCACGCCATGGCCGCCACGAAGCGAAGACGACCAGCGCCAGGGCGATCCAGCCACGCCCTGCCGTCATGTTCTCGATCCAGAGCGGGGTGTAGGCAAGGGAAAGACAGGCACCGCCCAGGCCGGCCATGACGCCTCCAAAGAGCACCGCCATCAGGCGGATCAGGATGACCGGATAGCCGATGGAATGTGCCGCGTCGTGATTTTCACCGACTGCCCGCAGTGCGAGTCCTGCCCTGGTGTGCCTGAGGAACCAGGCCACAGCGATGACCGAGACCACGGAGAGGTAGACGAGTGCGTCATGGCCAAAAAGAAGCGGACCGATGAAAGGCAGGTCGGTGATGCCGGGAATGTTGAGCCTCGGCAGTCCGGCAAACGTGACTCCGACGAACTGATGTCCGACAAGGGCGCTCAAGCCAATCCCGAAGATGGTGAGCGCCAGGCCCGTCGCCACCTGATTGGAGAGAAACCACAGGGTAAGGCCTCCGAAAATGAACGCCATCAGGGCCCCCGATGCCGCGCCGGCCAGCACGGCGAGAATCGGATCTCCGGTGGCAATGGCGGTGGCAAAGGCGCCGATGGCGCCCACGATCATCATTCCCTCGACCCCGAGATTGAGGACACCGGACTTCTCGGCAACGATCTCGCCAACAGCAGCAAAGACGAGAGGCGTCGATGCCGTGATGATCGTCATGAGGGCGGCGACGAGAAATTCGATGGTCATGGGTCCTGGCGCACTCTTCGGATCATGGAACGAAGCGGATGCGGTAACGGATGAGGACATCGCTCGCCAGCAGGAAGAAGAGCAGCATGCCCTGGAAGACGCCGGTCACCGCATTGGGGAGATTCATCGTGATCTGGGCGTATTCTCCGCCGAGGTAGGTAAGGGCCATGAGAAGCCCGGCGAAGACGACACCGATGGGATGCAGGCGGCCGAGGAAGGCAACGATGATGGCGGTGAAACCGTAACCCGGTGAAACGACCGGAACGATCTGGCCGATCGGCCCAGCCACCTCCATCACACCGGCGAGTCCGGCGGCGCCACCACCAGCCAGCAGGGTCGTCCATATGATCCGCGTCCGGCTGAAGCCAGCGAAGGACGCGGCGGCTGGGGCAAGGCCGACGACCCGGATCTGGAATCCGACGATGTGCCTGGCAAGCAGGATCCATGTGGTTGCAGCGAGGGCGAGGGCGATCGGCCAGCCGATGTGGAGTCGAGTCCCCTGAAGCAGCACCGGCATCCTGGCGGAGTCGTGGAAAAGGCGCGATTCCGGAAAGTTGAATCCATCGGGATCCCGCCACGGACCATGGATAAGATAGCTCAGGAGGAGGATGGCGACATAGACGAGCATCAGACTCGTCAGGATTTCGTTGGTGTTGAAGCGTGTCTTGAGGAACGCGGGAATGGCCGCCCAGGCCATGCCGCCGGCGATGCCGGCCACGAACATCAGAGGAAGAAGCAAAGGTGACTCGTGACCGTAGAGGGCAAGGGCCAGTCCGCCTCCGGCCAATGCCCCGAGGGTCAGTTGTCCCTCGGCGCCGATGTTCCAGACGTTGGCCCTGAATCCCATAGAAAGACCCAGTGCGATGAGAACCAGGGGAGTGGCCTTCACCATCAGTTCAGCCACTCCCCGTTCAGAGGACAGTGGCTGGATGAAGAATGCCTGAAGCGCGCGCACCGGGTCCGTTCCCAGTGATGCGAACATGATGAGGCTGGCAGCCAGTGTCAGCACCACGGCGATTGCCGGCGACCCCAGCACCATGGCGCGTGAAGCTGCACCTCTCGCCTCGAAGCGCAGGGCCATCACGAACCCGCCATCAGCAGGCCAATCCGGCTGGCCGTGGCATCCATGGTGCTCATG
>JAJEBJ010000347.1 GCA_022822575.1 Alphaproteobacteria bacterium
CAACCGCGCGCGCGGCGGCGTCCACGAGATCGATGAGGGAAGGGAAGGCGTCGCGAAAGAAGCCGGATACCCTCAGAGTAACATCGACCCGCGGCCGTCCGAGCACGCTGGCGGGCATGATCTCGTAGCCGGTGACACGACCGCTGACGGTATCCCAGGACGGCTGGACTCCCATCAGCGCCAGAGCCTGGGCGATGTCGTCGCCACCGGTCCTCATGGTGGCTGTCCCCCATGCCGACAGTGCCACGGCGCGGGGCCATTCACCGTGATCCTGGAGGTGGCGCTCCACGAGCCGGTTGGCGGACATCCATCCCAGTCGCCATGCAGCGGGCGTGGGCACCGATCGCGTGTCGACCGAATAGAAGTTCCGTCCCGTGGGAAGGACTTCCGGACGGCCCCTTGTCGGGGCGCCTGATGGTCCGGGCTCCACGAACGAGCCGTCGAGTCCGGCTAGCAAGCTGTTGATCTCGTGCGTGCCGCAGGCCTGGAACGCCGGGCGAAGGCGGCTCTCGACATCGTCCATCACCCGTGCCGTCGAGGACCAGGACGGGTCAGGAGAGATCGTGCCGTCGATGAGGGCGAGGGCGAGGCTCTCGAGGCGTTCGAGCGTATCCCCGGTGGTCCGCCACTGTGTTTCGCAGAGTCCGGCGAGCACATCCGGCCGCGGTCCTGCCCATGGAGCGGCAGGCGACATGTCGAGAGGATCGAAGTCGAGCGCGAGATCATGGGCGAGTGCGCGCGTGATCGATTGGCCCGAGCCCCTTCCGTCACCCCGCGGCGCACGCGCCAGGGCAACGAGTGACGAACTGGCAAGGGAACCTTCCGGCGACCGCCCGAAGACGTGCAGACCGTCCCTGATCTGCAGCTCCTTGATCTCGCACAGGTGACCATCGAGCTTGCTCAGTCTCGCCGTCATGTCATCGGCTCCCGTTATGCCGCAGTCCTCCTCGAGACCGCTCTTGGCAAGAAGTGACAGGATATCCGTCGCGATGACCTCAAGTCGCCTGGGGTCGGTCTGCGAGGCTTCGTAGTACTCGTCGACAAGTCGTTCGAGCGTTTCGAGCTCTCCATAGGCGCCTGCCCGGGCAAGCGGTGGGGTGAGATGGTCCACGATCACCGCCGACGTGCGCCTCTTGGCCTGGGTGCCCTCCCCGGGGTCGTTCACGATGAAGGGATAGAGATGGGGAAGAGGGGCGAAGGCTGCCTCGGGAAGGCACGACGATGACAGTGCCAGCGCCTTCCCCGGAAGCCACTCCAGGTTGCCATGCTTGCCAAGGTGGATCACCGCATGGGCATCGAACGGCCCCGACAACCACATGTAGAAGGCGAGATAGGCATGAGGCGGGACGAGATCAGGATCGTGGTAGCTCGTGGCCGGATCGATGTCGTAGCCCCGGGTGGGCTGGATGCCGATCGCCAGATTGTCCCAGCGATGAACGGCAAGCTGGAAGGCGCCGTTCGAGAAGAAAGGATCCTCCTCCGGTTCCCCCCACCGGCCGAGGACCGTCTCGCGAACATCCGCGGGCAGAGTCTCGAAGCGCTCCCGGTAGGTATGGAGGGGGAGCGTGACATCCGATTGCCGAGGCGTCGGGCCGGCTCTCCGATTGGTCGGTCCTGCCATCAGCGTCCCGATGAGTTCGGCACCGTCGAAGGGAACGCCATCCACGCGGTATCCGGCACCCTTCATCGCCTCGATGATGGTGGCTGCCGAGGCCGGGGTGTCGAGTCCGACACCGTTGGCGAGGCGTGAATCCCTGCCGGGGTAGTTGGCGAGAACGATGGCGACACGGCGTTCCCGGGGAGGTGTGCGCCTGAGGCGCACCCAGTTGCCGGCCAGCCGTGCGGTCCAGGCGACACGGTCGGCGACCGGCTGGTGGGTGACGACACTGATCTCGGTTTCCTCAAGACGCGGTCCGGGGGCCTTGAAGGAGATGGCGCGGGCGAGAATGCGTCCGTCGACTTCCGGGAGCGCCACATTCATGGCGATGTCACGGGGGGCAAGGCCGCGTGTGCGCGCCTGCCATTGATCGAGGGTCTCACCGGAGAGGACGACCTGGAGAATCGGGCAATCGGCGTCATCGAAGGGTGAGGGGCCACGATCGGCACCCGGACTCGAGACCGCAAAGCCGGTTGCGTTGACGATCACCGCCGGGGGGAAGGTCGCCAGCGTTTCCTCGACAAGGACAGCTGCCGCGGGATCCTTGAGGCTTTGGCTGTAGAGCGGCAGCGGGTTGAGCCCTTCCTCCTCGAGGGCACGGACAAGGGCATCGACCGGACGGGTGTCACCGGCCTGGACCAGGGCCCGGTAGAAGTGGATGAGCGCCACGTCCTGTCCTTGGGTCCAGCGTCCGGGGAACGTGTCGCCGGCCACGTCTCCCTCGCCTGGCCAGTAGTATCCCGCCCGCGGAAACATCGCGGGCGCTCCAGCCGCCCCTTCATGGCCTGCGAGCGCCGCTGCATGAACGAGGACGTTGTCGGCGTTTTCCCGGCCTCCGTGAATCAGGTAGCTCCACAACCGGTCATAGTCGGCATCGCCCACGGTCGAAAGGCGGCGAAGCTCCCCATCCTGGCGGTCATCTCCGGGCAGCAGGGCAAGCGCGATGCCGTGCTCCTTGGCGGCAGCAGCGATTTCATCGATGCCGTAGCGCCAGTAGGAGGCGCCGCCAAGCAGGCGGACAATGACCACGCGCGCCGGCACGATGATGGACTCGACGTAGGTGTCCACCGAAAGGTGGTGACCGAGCTGGAGAATGTTGGCGAGGCGCACCGCGGGAGAACCCGGGGGACGGCGGGCCGCGGCCGCCGCCAGCATGGCAAGTTCCGTGTCGGCAGCGGAAAGAACGATGATGTCACCGGGGGTCTGACCGAGATCGAGCGCTTCCGTGCCATCCGGGACAACGCCCGGCTGCGTGGTCAGCAGATGCATCAGGTTGTCCGGCCACCGACGTCGCTGGCGATGGCGTGCCGGTCCATGCCATTGAGACCGATCACGACAAGCTCGCTGCGCTTCTCCTCGTCCGCTTCCCAGGGCCGGTCATAATACCTCTCGATGCGTGGTCCCACGCCCTGGATGACGTGACGCATGGGTTTGCCGGCAACATGCAGGAAGCCCTTGATGCGCAGGATGTCATGGTGCTCTACCGCCGCGAGCAGTGATCCTTCCAGGGCACCGGGATCCGTGATGTGATCGAGGGTGATGGTGAAACTCGTGAAGTCGTCGTGATCGTGATCGTCGTCCTCGCCGTCATGGTGGGAGGGACGGTTGGCCAGATCATCCTCCGCAGCAGCGCCGATGCCGAGCATGGCCAGGGGATCGACAACACCTCCGGACGCGGCAATCACCCTCGTTCCGGGTCGGCGATGAGTGTCGACGGTTCGGCGCACCTCTTGCAGCAGCGCGTCGTCGACAAGATCCGTCTTGTTGAGGACGACCACGTCGGCACTCAGGACCTGTTCCTCGAACACCTCCTCAAGGGGACTTTCGTGATCAAGGTTGGCATCGTCGCGCCGCAGACGGTCGACAGCATCCGGGTCGTCTGCGAACCGACCGTCCGCCACGGCCCTCGCGTCGATCACCGCGATGACACCGTCAACGGTCACCCGTGTCTTCACCTCGGGCCAGGTGAAGGCCTTGATCAGGGGCTTGGGCAAGGCGAGTCCCGATGTCTCGATGATGATGTGCTCCGGGGGCAGGGGGCGCTCGATCAGTGTGCGCATGGTCGGCAGAAAGTCGTCGGCAACGGTGCAGCAGATGCAGCCGTTGGCGAGTTCGACGATATCGTCGTCGGGACAGGTCTCCAGCCCGCAGCCTCGGATCAGTTCCCGATCCACTCCGAGATCCCCGAACTCGTTGATGATGAAGGCAAGCCGGCGTCCGGATGCGGCGCCGGCCAGATGCCGGATCAGGGTCGTCTTGCCGGATCCCAGGAAGCCGGTGAGGACGGTGGCAGGAATCTTGGCGGCGAACATGTCAGTGATGCTCGCCTGGAATTGCGGCCCGACAGCGACAATGAGCAACGTGAACGGACATCGGCCCCTCCCTCCGAGGTGCGCTGACCTGTTGTGCCGGAACGGGGGAGATCTCCTGACTCCGGGTCATCGATCCAGGGACTCCTTCCCGGCACCAGGTGCCAGTGGATGTCGTGTCCCGTGTCTCGCCGTTACAGTTGCGGGGGCAGTGCCGGCCTTGGATCCTTTGATCCGCACCGGCTTCCCTCGCCTCGTTCCAGGAAGTCGAACCTAGCAGGCGTGCAGGGGCGGAACAAGCCGGAACAGTCGATCACCGTGGCGAACCCCCGGGCTCTGAAGCCGGAGACGGGCCGTCCACTGGTGGTCCCTTGAGTACGAGGGGAAGACCGGCTGCCACGAAGATGACGCGTCCGGCGATGGCGCCGATGCGCTGGTGCATGGTTCCCGACTCGTCACGGAACGTGCGGGCCAGCGCGTTCACCGGAACGATTCCCATTCCCACTTCGTTGGAAACGAGGACGACCTGGCCCTCGGCCTTGCCGAGCACACGAAGAAGGTCGTCGACATCCCGCTCGGGAGAGCGTCCGGCTGCCATGACGTTGGCGAGCCATACGGTCAGACAGTCGACGAGCACGGCGCTGCCGGGTGATGTCGCGTTGTCGAGAGCGTCTGCCAGGCAGAGGGGCTCCTCGACTGTCACCCACGCATCGCCGCGCCGACACCGGTGCCTGCGGATGCGTTCTGCCATCTCCGCATCATGGGCTTCGGCAGTGGCGATGTAGCAGGCGGAAAGCCCGGTGGCTTCGATCTGGCGTTCCGCAAACAGGCTCTTGCCGGAGTGCGCACCACCGAGCACCAGGCAGACACCGGAGTTGCCCTGGCCCGATGATGGCGTGTAGAGGCCCGATGCTTCCGACATCCCGGAATCCCTTCAAGGTGGCCTGAAGGTGTTCAATGGGCGATCCTGACAGTCCCTGTCAAACCGTCTTGCGGGAGACTTTGCTAAAGTGCCATCGTGACGGGAGAACTCTGGAGGGTGCCCGATGGCGGCAGCAGGTCTCGTCGAGATCGCACCCCCTTCGTGGGATGTCACGCTGGATCTCGTCTACGGCCAGTCGGACAACTTCACGGGCAAGGTGATCTATGCCCGTCCTCGCTGTTTCCTCGTGGACGCTGCAGCTACGTGCCTCGAACGCGCCATACGTTTCGCTGGCGAGCAGGAACTGCGTCTTGTGGTGACCGATGCCTTCCGCCCCTCGGAGGCGCAGTGGAGGCTGTGGGACCACACGCCTGATGACACGTTCCTCGCCCATCCCGAACGCGGCTCGCCCCACAGCCGTGGCGTGGCCGTCGATGTCACGCTCGAGACCGTCGCCGGCGTGCGCCTTGACATGGGCGGGCCCGTGGACGAACTGACGGAGAACGCGCGTCACGATGCACCGGGCATCACGCCCGGGCAGCGTGCCAACAGGCTCCTCCTTCTTGGCATCATGACGGCGGCAGGGTTCGACTGGTACAATGCCGAGTGGTGGCATTACCAGTTGTTCGATTCGCGCCGCTGGCCGGTGCTTTCGGACAGCGAGGCCGGAACCGGCATTATGTCCTGACCGTTACCGGCCGGTTGATCGTCTTGTGTGCGCAGGCATACTGGAGACTGCCATGCGATATGCACGGATATTCGCCCTGACAGGGATCATGTGGTGGGGCGCGATGGCATGCACGGACGCCGTCGTGTCGCTGCCGGCGATGGCGGACGAACCACAGTCCGCGGTGGTGGTTGTCTATCACCGGTTCGGCGAGGATGCCTATCCCTCGACCAGTGTCACCATTGATCAGTTTGAACAGCACCTGGCGATTCTCGAGGAGGGTGGATACCAGGTCCTGCCACTCGAGGAGATTGTCAGGGGCCTCGCCGGTGAACGCGAGCTTCCCGACAGGACCGTGGCCATCACCGTCGATGACACCTACCGGTCCATCCTCACCGAGGCCATGCCGCGATTGCTTGAGCGGGGATTCCCCTTCACCGTCTTCATCAACACCGATGCGGTGAACAACTCCCTGTCTTCGATCAGCTGGGATGATGTCCGGGCCATGCACGCCGCCGGCGTCGCCATCGGTGCCCAGAGTGCCGGTCATGGCCACATGGCGTTCATGGACCGCGGCAGGATCGAGGAAGACCTGGCGCGCATGACATCGGATTTCATCAACCAACTGGGATTCGTGCCGACGCTGTTTGCCTATCCTTACGGGGAGTTCAGTTCGGAACTGTCCGCCATGCTGCGTGATGTCGGATACGTCGCCGCCTTCGGCCAGCACTCCGGCGTTGCCGTCGAGGGATCGAACCTGTTCGCCCTGCCGCGCTTTGCCCTCAACGAGCGCTTCGGCACACCGGAGAGATTCAGCACCATCGTCGAGGCGCTCCCCATGCCTGTCACGGGCTCCCTTCCGCTGGACATGGTCATCCGCAGCGACAGTCCCAACCCGCCCCACATCGGGTTTACGGTCGCCGAATACGTCGGCCCTCTCGACCGGTTGGCCTGCTTCCCGTCACACGGCGAGGCCGTGCTTGAGATACTGGGCAGGCGCGTCGAAGTGCGACTCGACAGACCCTTCCCTCCGGGCCGCAATCGCATCAACTGTACCCTTCCGGCAACCGAGGGTCGCTTCCGCTGGCTGGGTATTCCGTTTCTCGTCCCGGGCGGCGAGGAGTGAGCGGGCCTGCCGTTCAGGACACGCACAAGCAGGACTGCCCGGTGACATCAGCCTGAGCCCTTTTTCTGTGCGCAGGCAAGGATGACCGGTCTCTCGTTCCGGGAGAAGGGGAGGGGAATGCGAAACTGGTTGGCAGGCGGCGGTCAGGCTGTAAGGGCGGCGAGGCGTGCGGTGTCGAAATCGGTCAGGCTGTTCTGGTCAATCACCGTGTGAACGTGGCTGATGTACTCCGGCTCCTCGGCATAGCGGTCGAGCATGGTGGCGAGAGCGTGACTGTCGAGTGGTTCTCCGCTCTCCCGCAGTCTGGCGCGCAGGTCGCGGAACGCCGCATAGGCGGGGTGGCGGTTGAGATTGCATGCATAGGCAATCACAGCCGCCTTGAGATCGCGGAATGACCGGACCACGTGGGTCTTGTCGGGATCGCGGTTGCGGGGCACGAGGCCGGCGTGGCTGTTCCAGGACTTCTGGCCGAAGACGGCATTGCCGTTGCGGGCGAAGCGCGAGGTTCCCCAGCCCGATTCGATGGCTGACTGGGCCAGCGCCAGAGCAACTGGCACCACATCGACCCGACGCAATAGTTCGCGGATGTCACCGCTCTCGACCCCATAAAAGGAGGCCATGTAATCGAGCCAGGCCGCATCGCGCAGGGAAAGGCCGGCGCCACTCCTGATCACCTGATCGAGGTGCTCGAGACGGTGACGCTCGGCGAGGATCTCCTCGTTGACCTTGAGAATCAGCGGCAACATGACCTGCAGGAAGAGCTTCTTGCGTGTGTCGACATCGTCGATGAGGTGCATGTCGGCCGGCATGTGACTCACCATGATGTGGGGGACGGAACTGGTCTGGCGACGGATCTCTTCGAGCCTGACGCCGGCGTTTGACAGCGCCGTGTCGAGGAAGGCGGCGTCGCCATTGACGTTCAGCACCGCCGCAAGGACGGACGGACGTTCAGACGGGAGTGGCACCGTCGTGGCTGCCCCCTCGGAATCGGCGATCGCATGACTCGACGTCAGAAACGCCACGCACGCGCAGACTGTAGGGAAGAATCTCATGGATCCGCAGACCTTCGTGAAGGCGAAAGGAATGATGCAGGCCGACCCGGTGGCGACTAGAGAACCGGGCGTACCTCCACGACATCGGGGATGTAGTGCTTCAGGAGATTCTCGATGCCCATCTTGAGGGTCATTGTCGAGCTTGGACAACCGTGACAGGCGCCCTGCATGGCCAGCGAGACGACCCCGTTCCGGTATGAATGGAACACGATGTCGCCGCCGTCCTGGGCAACGGCAGGCCTCACTCTGGTATCGAGAAGTTCCTTGATCTGCGCCACGACCTCGCTGTCGGCTTCATCGCTCACCGGTTCGTCCATGCGGACGGACATGACGGGAGCACCGGTCACGAAGTGCTCCATGATGACCCCGAGAAGGACTGGCTTCATCATCTGCCAGTCGTTCTCCGGCGATCGTGTCACGGAGATGAAATCCCGGCCGAGAAACACGCCGGTCACCCCGGCAACGTCAAAGAGACGACGAGCCAGTGGTGATATGTCGGCGGAATCGGAATCCGGAAAGTTTGCGGTTCCCGAGTCCATGACGGTCCTTCCGGGAAGGAACTTCATGGTCAGGGGATTGGGTGTGTCTTCTGTCTGGATGAACACGGTTCGAGCCCGTTTATTGTGTTCTCTTGACCTGCATAGTGGCGATTTGTCCGCAGGATTTCAAGGCTGGAGGCTCAACCATCACCATCCGCGCCTCCCTGGTGCCGGGATTCGGCCGAGCGCTACCGGCCTGGCCGTCAGGTGATGTTGATGATGTCCTCGTCGGAGATGGTGCCCGGAATGATGACGAGCGGGATAGTGAGGCGCCCGGCGAGATGTCCGGCGAGCCAGGACACCAGCTTTCCGCGGCCTTCCGCGGGGTTCGACCCGACGCACAGCAGATCGATCATCGGGTCGTCATCGACCGCACCAAGGATCTCGTCGCCAATGCGGCCCTCGCGCACCAGGAGTTCCGGCATCACACCCGCCCAGGAGTTGACATCCTGCGCGAGCTCGTTGAGCAGCTCCTCGGCGGCCTCGAGCTGCTCCTCGCGCATCATGTGCTCGACTCCGGACCACTGCCTGAAATCCACCGGCTGCACGACATGGAGAAGCGCGACCCTGCCATGGGTGTTCTTGGCCCGGCGGCAGGCGTAGTGCACCGCCACCCGGCTCGGAGGCGAAGCATCGACGCAGACCAGGAACTTGACCTGTCCGGCGACATGTCCGGGACGCCCGGCGTCCCCTGGAGTTGTCTCGCTCATCGTGGTCCGGATTGTGTCACGATCAGGTCCGCCGGAACAGGAGGTTGCCGGTGAGACCGGCGATGACGGCAGCGATGACGGCGGCAATGCCGTAGAACTCGGACTCGCGGTGGGCGAAATTGTAGATCTCAGCGCCAAACCCGGCCTTGGAGATGATCAGCGGTGACGACTGTGCCGCCACGACATTGCCGTTGCGTATCAGGAAGGTGTCTGCGGCGTAGGTTCCCACGGGAACGCCCGCCGGAAGGGCGATGGTGGCGCGGAACAACCGGCCACCGGCGAGGCTCACGGTGCTCGGTTCCAACGGGTAAAGCCCTTCCGCCTGCTTCAGTTCGATCAGCGCCGCACGGAATTCGTCGCGCACGGACGCTTCCATGTCGGCAGGTTCGAGTCGCAACCCGTCAATGCCGATTTCCATGACCCGGCGCATGTCGGCATCGACAATCTCCCCGAGCGGGCGTGTCGACGCGAGGCCGTAGAAACCGGGAACTGACCGGAAAACGGCTGACTGGGCATTGATCCAGATGCCGAAGACCGGCGCCTTCTTGCGGACCACCACCTCCTGGCGCGGTCCACGAACGACGACGACGATGTCGCCTTCGCTCTCGATTGCTCCGAACACGAGGATCTCGGTTCCGTCAAAGTCGGCGGTAATGCCGATGGCATGGTGTGACAGACCCGCCATGATTTCCTGCGCGGCCGATGTGCCGGGTCCGGCAGAGACCACCGCCAGGAGTGCAAGGGCCACCAGGCGTCTCAATGGAACCCCGTGGGCGAGAGGGTGAAGAGACTGGCCGGTTCGGCCACCAGACGCCAAAGCAGGGTCACGCAGACGCCCAGCACGACAAGAGCCAGAAGCCCGCGCAGCTCCTCACCGCGCAATTCCGCCCCGACCCTGGTGCCGAACTGGGCGCCGAACACGGCCCCCAGTGTCAGGATGCCGGCCAGCATGACATCGACGGTCTGCGTGCTCGAGGCGTGCAGGAAGGTCGCCGTGGCCGTCACGAAAGTGATCTGGAAGAGCGATGTGCCGATGACGACACCGACCGGCATACCGAGCAGGTAGATCATGGCGGGCACCAGGAAGAAACCACCGCCCACACCCATGATGGCTGCGAGAATGCCGATGACGAAACCGAGCATGATCGGCAGCACCGCGCTGATGTAGAGCCTGGATGTGCGGTAGCGCATCTTGAAGGGCAGCCCATGCCCCCAGTGGTGCACGTGGGCCTTGCGGCGCACGTTCGTGCCCCCGCGCCGGCGCAGGATGGCGCGCAGCGATTCCACCATCATCAGCGTCCCGATGGAGCCCAGCATGACGACATAGGAGATTGAAATCACAAGGTCGATCTGGCCGATCTGGCGCAGGATGCCGAACAGCCACACACCGAAGATCGAACCGAGCACACCACCGGCGATGAGGACGCCGCCCATCTTGAAATCGACCTGGCGCCTCCGCCAGTGCGCCATGAAACCCGAAACGGAAGCCGCCACCACCTGGTTCACCTCGGACCCCACGGCTACCGGGGGCGGAACGCCGATGAAGATGAGCAGGGGAGTCATCAGAAACCCGCCGCCGACTCCGAAAAGGCCTGACAGGAAGCCGACCGCACCACCCATGCCGAGCAGGAGAAAGATGTCTACGGACATCTCCGCGATCGGCAGGTAGATCTGGAACATGGCAGTGGTCGCTGGTTAACGGCGTCTCATCCCTTGTGCGCCTGCCTGCTGCCGGAGACAAGGGATGTGGGCAAGAAAATGCCCGTTTGCCGGCGTTGTGCGCGCCCGGACGGCCCTCTAGCCATCGTCAGGCGGCGGATTTGCGAGAACCTCGCGCTTTCCGACGTGATTGGCGGCACTGACCACACCGTTCTTCTCCATCTGTTCGATGATCGAAGCGGCACGGTTGTATCCGATCTGCAGGTGGCGCTGGATGAAGCTGGTCGATGCCTTCTGTTCCTTCGTCACGATGAAGACGGCGCGGTCGTAGAGTGCCCGGTTCTTGTCGGTTGCTCCGCCAGTCGCCATGTCCGGCAGGGTGTCGACGGTCTCCAGGGGTTCTTCAGTGACGGAATCGAGGTACTCGGGCGTGCCTTGCGTGTGCAGGTAGGCGACGACCTCGCGCACCTCCTCATCGCTCACGAAGGGACCGTGAATGCGCGTCAGCCGGCCTCCGCCGCGCAGGAACAGCATGTCGCCCTTGCCGAGCAATTGCTCGGCGCCCTGGTCACCAATGATCGTGCGGCTGTCAATCTTGGAGGTGACATTGAACGACACCCGGCACGGGAAGTTGGCCTTGATGGTGCCCGTGATGACATCCACGGAAGGCCGCTGGGTGGCCATGATGAGATGGATGCCGGCGGCCCGCGCCATCTGCGACAGGCGCTGGATGGCGCCCTCGATGTCGCGGCCTGCCACCAGCATGAGATCCGCCATCTCGTCCACCACGACGACGATGAAGGGCAGGGGCTTGTCGGCGATGACCTCCTCCTCGAAACACGGATCACCGGTTCTCGAATCGAATCCGGTCTGCACGGTCCTCGTCAGGGCGGTTCCTTCCGCGAGCGCGGCGGCGACGCGGGCATTGAAGCCCTCGATGTTGCGCACCCCGATCTTCTGCATGCCCCGGTAGCGCCTTTCCATTTCGCCGACCACCCACTTCAGGGCCATGACCGCCTTGTGCGGTTCGGTGACCACCGGTGCGAGAAGGTGCGGTATGTCGTCGTAGACCGAGAGTTCCAGCATCTTTGGATCGATCAGGATCAGCCGGCACTCGTCTGGTGAAAGCCTGTAGAGGAGGGACAGAATCATGGCATTGACCGCCACTGACTTGCCGGACCCGGTGGTGCCGGCCACCAGCAGGTGAGGCATGTTGGCAAGATCCTCGATCACCGGGGTGCCCGAAATCTGCTTGCCCAGGGCGATCGGCAACCTCACGTCCTTCCTGGCGAAGTCGCGGGTTTCCAGAAGTTCGCGCAGAACCACCATCTCGCGGTCGTCATTGGGAAGTTCGATGCCGAGTACGGTGCGCCCGGGAACCACGGCCACGCGGGCCGACACCGCGGACATGTTCCGTGCGATATCGTCGGCAAGCCCTATGATGCGGCTGGCGCGAATGCCGGCATCGGGTTCGAGTTCGTAGAGAGTCACCACCGGACCCGTTCGCACATCTTCAATGTGACCGCGGATACCGAAGTCCGACAGCACCTCTTCAAGCATCCGCGCCTTCTCGACCAGCGCGTTCCTGTTGGTATCGCGTCGCCGCGAGGAATCGACATTGACCAGGAGTTCGCGGGGTGGAAGTCGGAAGGTCCCGTCAAGGCGCGGGCCCTTGCGTGGCGCCGGCCGCCGGTTACCGGCGGGTTTCCGGCGATCGGCTGTTCCGGGCCCCTTCTTGCGGGACTTCTTCTGGCTCGGGCGCCGCGACAGCTCTCCCTTGGGTATCGGGAACTCGGGCATCGCATCACTGTGAGTTGCAGACTCGCTTCTGCCGGCGCGCCACAACGCGACACGGTTCTTGAGGCTTGTCAGACCGCGCGCCGCGGCACGGCACAATCGCCAGCCCAGTCTGACATCGGCCCAGGGAACAGCTGCAGCGAACACCAGGGCGGCCAGTGCCGGCACATGGAGAGCCAGGGCATAGCCCTCAACCATGGCGAGGGACATTCCGAAAGTCTGTGCGGCCCAGGTCACCATCAGGGTCCCGCCGATGCCGCCCGCACCGGCATTGAACCACTCGTTCACCGGCGTTGCTGCAAGAGCAGGCATCCAGAGCACTGTCGCCGCCACAATCGCGAGGGCGCGCCAGAACGGATGGTTGAGCCGGTGACGGAAAACGAGGGAACGTCCCCACGCGAGCAGCACGACGGCCGGCAGGAGTCCGGCGACGCCGGTGAATGTTAGGATGGCTTCGGCCACGGTGGCACCCGTGGCGCCGGCAAGGTTGAACACCGGGCCGCCCGTCACGTAGTTCAGCGATGGGTCGGCAGCCTCGAACGTGACAAGAGCCAGGATGAGCCAGCCGGCAACAGCGATGCAGACGATGCCGAGCGCCTCCATCAGCCGCCGGTTCAACCACGCCAGTGCTGTCGCCGGAAGCAGGTTGGGAAAGGACGATACCGGTCGTGTGGCCATGACTCAGTCCCCTTCTGCCAGTGTTTCCGCAAGACGGGTCAGACCTTCCCTGGTGGAGTCGTGATCGCCGACCAGAGCCACCCTGATGTAGGGAAGGGCTTCATTGGTGCCATCGCTCCTGTCCTCGGCAAGGAAAGCGCCGGGCAGAACCTTGACGGCCGCTTCGGCCCACAGCCTTCTCGCGGCCTCGATACCGTTGCCGACATCCAGCCACAGGAAGAAACCGCCAGGCGGCCTGAAGAATCCGAAACGGTTGCCCAGAATGGCCTCGGCCATGTCGATCTTCTCCCGGTAGAGCCGGCGATTCTCCTCGACGTGCTCTTCGTCGGACCACAGCACCTCAGCAGTGGCCAGGACGGCCATCGGGCTTGCCGCGGCTGCATACCTGCGCAGGCGCATGTAGGCCGCAATGAAATCAGGATCGCCGGCCACGAAGCCGTGTCGCAGACCGGGAATGCTGGAGCGCTTGGACAGTGAATGGAAGCACACGACATGTGACAGATCACCGTCTTCAGCACAGACCTGCATGACACCGGGCGGTGGCGCACGATCCCAGACTTCCGCGTAGCACTCGTCTGCGACAAGCAGGAAATCATGTCGCCTGGCAAGGGCGACAGCTCGCCGGAGATAGTCGGCGTCGGCCACCGCACCCTGTGGATTGGCCGGTGAACAAAGGTAGAAGATGGCCGTTCTGTCGAGAACGTCATCGGTGAGACTGTCGAGATCCGGCAGAAAGCCGGTCCGCGAGGTGCAGGGCATGAAGAAAGGCTGTGCCCCGGCGGCGACGGCGCCCGCCTTGTAGGGCGGGTAGAAGGGATTGGGCATCAGTGCCAGCGGTGTGCCCTTCGCCCGCGTCGTCGGCACGGCTGCCAGGGCGACCATGAAGAGCCCTTCCCTGGTTCCCTGGACCGGGATGATGCTCCGTTCGGGGTCGATGAAGCCATCGGCGAGACCGTAGCGCCGGGAGAGCCAGGCGGCCATGGTGCGTCTCAGGCCCGGTGTGCCCTCCACCGGGGGATACCTGCCGTAATCCGCGAAAGAATCAGACAGCGGCTGGCGCGCGATCTCCGGCACACCGTGGCGCGGTTCGCCGATCCACATCGCGATCGCCTCGCTGTTGCCGCAAGGCAACGGAATGTCCTTGATGAGCGCGTTCATGCGCCGGAAAGGGTATTCCTTCAGTGATTCAAGTCTGTCGCTGATCATGCTGTCGTTCCGAGAACGGTCGGAAGTGTCGCACACTTCAACCCCGTTTATCAAAATATTCATTGTTGATGGTCTGTTAAATGGTATTCCTCCCGGTCTTGGTCAACTTTCCCGCTGGCGTGCCAGGGATTCCCTGCGAGCGACATAGAGGCCAGCAAGGACGATGATGATGGCGCCGGACCACGTCCATGTGTCCGGAAACTCGCGCCAGAAGACCCAGCCGTAGAACGTGGCGCCGACAATCTCCGTATAGATGAAGGGCGCCAGCAGAGAGGCCGGCGCCAGGGTATAGGCCCTGATGACGAGACCGTTGCTGCCCGACGAGAGCAGGGCGATCACCACGAGCGCCGCCCATTGCCAGCCAGCGGGTGGCTGCCAGTACCACGGAATCATGGCCGCCAGCACGACCAGGGTCACCAGCGATGACCATAACATCATGTTTGGAGTGGAGTTTCTCACCGAAATCTTGCGCGTGATGACGACATAGACCGACCAGATCATGACCGCCAGCACCGGCCAGATGGCACCCCATCCCATGAGCCCCGAACCGGGGCGCACGATGATGAGACCGCCGACGAGGCCAACGGTGCAGGCGGCCCAGCGATGCCATCCGGCGCGTTCGCCGAGAAACACGTGGGCCATGGCCGTGATCACCAGGGGACCGATGAAGAGAATGGCGATGAGGTCGGCGAATTGGAGGACCTTGAGGCCACTGTAGAACGTGTACCCCATGGCGAACTGGCAGGCAGAACGGGCGATCTGCCAACCCGGGTCGGCGGTCCGGATGAGGCGCAGGGGATTGGGCTGGCGCGACACCAGCAGCGCCATGACCACGAGGCCGCAGGCCTGGAACACCATGATCTGGAAGATCGGCAGATCCTGGATGGTCCACTTCGCTATGGCGTCGGAGGTGTTGACCAGCAACAGCGACAGCAGCATCAGGATGATGCCGGCCGCGTGTGGATGAAATCGGGTCACGAAGGCTGTTGTGCCATTCCGGCAGTCTCGACGGCACGGGCGAGACGCAGCAGGGCCTCCTCCCTGCCGGGCCGTTGCATCAGCATCAGGCCTGCCGGCATGTCTGACGCGTCCTTCCCGCACGGCAGGGTAATGGCGCAGACCTTCAGGAGATTGCCCGGTGTCGTGTTCCCCAGCATGGCGGCGTTCGCATTCGTGTACTCCTTCTCGTCCTCAAGGAGGTCGGCGATTTTCGGAGCGCTGATACGGACGGTGGGGGCGACCAGGGCATCGCAACCGCCCATTCTGCGATGGAGCCTGTCAGCCAGGGAGTCGAGTTCACGCAGGATCTTCAGGACCTCGTGGCCGGCCTGCACCTTGCCGGAGAGGAAGCGGGGCAGCATGAAGGGAAAGATCTTCTCCGGCATGTCGCTTACCAC
The DNA here is from genome assembly GCA_022822575.1 of Alphaproteobacteria bacterium. GTDB lineage: Bacteria > Pseudomonadota > Alphaproteobacteria > SP197 > SP197 > SP197. The sequence goes on from JAJEBJ010000347.1 coordinate 15,720, forward strand.
ACCGGACCAGCACGACCAGGCATCCGTCGTAATCAGCCGTCCGGCGACTTTCATGGCTTCTGCGAACTCGTCGATATCCTGCCATTCGACGCTTGCACCGGCGGCCTCGAGACGCGAGAGGGCCTCGCGGCAGGAGCGATCGATTCCTTCATCGATACCGCTCCACATTGGCGAGGCGACCGCGATGATGCGCTTGCCCGTGATCCGGGCGCCGTCAAGGTCAGCCATCGCCCTGCCCGAGAGGACCGACCACATGGCTGCAGCATCAGCCACGTCCGCGGCAAGAGGACCGATGGTGTCGAAGAGTGATGCCAGGGGCATCACGCCATCCATGGGAAGTGCGCCTATGGTGGTCTTGAGACCGACCACGCCATTGAGGGCTGCAGGAATACGCACCGACCCTCCGGTATCGCTGCCGATCGCGATCGGGCCCAGTCCGCGGGCAACGGCGACGCCGGCACCTGACGATGAGCCTCCGGGAATGCGGTCGACAGTGGCGTCAAGGGCATTGGCGGGTGTTCCATGAGTCGTGTTGATGCCGAGGCCGGAGAAGGCGAACTCGGTCATGTTGGTCTTGCCAAGGAACACGGTGCCAGCCTGGGTGGCGCGCTGCAGCAGGACTCCGTCACGTTCGGGTACGCGGCCCGCGAGAGCCCGTGCCGCCATCGTTGTCTCGACACCGGCCACATCCACCAGGTCCTTCCACGACACCGGGACGCCGTCGAGAGGACCCCGCCGCAGACCCTGGCGCTGGCGGTGACGGGCGGCCGCAGCCTCCGCGCGGGTGCGATCCTCGGCAAGGCGGATGAAGACCCGGCCGTCGGCATCGAGTGTCGCGATGCGTTCGAGAAAGTGCTCGGCAAGATCTGCGGGGTCGATCGCGCCACCGGCAATCTCTCCGCCAAGCTGCAGCGCCGTCATGTCGTGCCATTTCATCGCCCCGGCTCCCCTTGACGGGATGTCTCCGGTTGCTTGCTACCATTGTCACGCAGGTGCTGCCAGTGATGACGTCGCACCGGATGTGATGTTGAATGGAGCCATGGAATCGCGTTTCGACATCTGCGTCGTCGGCGGTGGCATGAGTGGCATGACCACCGCCCTTGCCCTGGCACAGGCCGGCTTCGAGGTGGCCCTGGTGGAGAGGGTTCCCCGCCAGACGATTCTCGACGGTTCGTTCGACGGACGCGTGTCCTCCATTTCCTGGGGTTCGAAGCTCGTTCTTGAACGACTCGATGCATGGCAGGATGTCGTACCCCATGCCCAGCCCATACTCGATATCCGCGTCTCGGATCGACAGTCGCCCTTCTTCCTTCACTACGACCATCGGGATATCGGTGACCATCCCATGGGATGGATCATGGAAAACAGGGTCCTTCGGCAGGCGCTCGACAACGCGGTCGGGCGCGCCGCACGGGTGCATCCGGTGTGCGCACGCGTTGTCTCCATGGAATGCGACGATGCGGTCGCAACCCTGGGCCTTGACGATGATTCCAGGCTGCGCTGCAGTCTCGTCGTTGCCTGCGACGGCGCCGGCTCGCCTTTGCGCACCATGGCCGGCATCGATACCTGGCGGCACGACTACCGGCAGACGGCCATCATCGCCACGGTACGCCACGAAAGACCACACAACGGGATCGCCCACGAGCGTTTCCTTGCGGGTGGCCCCTTCGCCATCCTGCCCCTGCCGGGGGATCGCTCCTCCATCGTGTGGACGGAGGACGAGAATGTTGCCAGGCGGGTCCTCGAACTCGACCTCAGCACGTTCGCAGAGGAGCTGGCGTGGAGGTTCGGCGACTTTCTGGGGCCGCTGGACGTGACGGGACCGGTCCTTGACCATCATCTTTCCCTGGCGGTCGCCAACCGTCTCATCGACCGACGGCTGGTCCTGGTGGGCGATGCCGCCCATGCCATTCATCCCATTGCCGGCCAGGGGTTCAATCTGGGTATCCGCGATGCGGCCGTGCTCGCCGAGGTTCTGGCCGACATGGCGCGTCTCGGGCTTGGTCCAGGTTCGGGCGCTGTCCTGGCTGCCTACGCCCGCCGGCGCCGTGTCGACACGTGGATGCTGGTTACCATGACCCACGGTCTCAACCGCCTCTTTGCCATGCGCTCGCCTCCGGTGGCGCTGGCCCGCGGCCTTGGTCTCGCCCTCGTCGGATCCATGAGACCCGTCAAGCGCCTGCTCATGAGGGATGCCATGGGCGTGGCCGGGCGGTTGCCGCGGCTGATGACCGGGGAGAGGCTGTAGCCACGGCCGGTTCAGGAGCGGCCCTGCTCCTCCTTCAGGGTGCTCAGCACCAGCCAGCCCGCTGCCATCAGGACAACAATGACAGCCATGCCAAGGCGCTGGCTCGACGTCGCATAGGCGATCACGCCGACGAGAAGCGGCCCGGCAAAGCTGGTGATCTTGCCGGAGAGTGCGAACAGACCGAACATTTCGCCGGTCATGTGCGGCGGGGCGAGGCGGGCCATGAGTGATCGGCTTGCCGACTGCACCGGACCGATGAATACGCCAAGCAGGCCACCGAGTATCCAGAACCAGAGCGTCGATTCGATGATCAGCATGACGACACTGAACACGATGAGGGCGGCGAGCGTGACAAGCAGCGTCCGTCGCGCCCCGATCCGGTCGTCCACCCATCCGAAGACCGAGGCTCCTGCGCACGCCGTGATGTTGAGAAGGATGGCAAACAGCAACACCGATTCCTCGTCCATGGCGAAGGTGGTGGCGGCATAGACGCCCCCCAGGGCGAAGAGCGTGTTGAGGCCGTCGACATAGAGCAGGCGGGCGATGAGGAACCTGATGATCGTGCGGTGCTGGCGAAACTCCCGTAGCGTGTCCACGAGTTGTTTGAGGCCGACGCGCACGGCTTCTGCCGGAGCCCGTCCGGTGCCCGGTCGGTCTGGCGTGAACAGGAAGAACGGCCAGCTGAAGATGACGAACCAGAGCGCCGTGACCACGGCAACGAAACGGATGTGCTCCGACTCGTCGCGTTCCAGACCGAAGGGGAGCGGATCGGCCAGAACGAAAAACCCGAGGACCAGGACGAGGCAGCCGATTCCCCCCGCGTATCCCAGGCCCCAGGCCCATCCCGACAGGCGGCCGAAGCGGGAGGGTTCGACGAGATCCGGCAGCATCGCGTTGTAGAAGACGATCGATGTCTCGAAGGCGACGTTGACGAGGGCGACGAGGACCAGGGCCGGAATGATCCAGCGCGCTTCGGGGGCGCAGAACCAGAGCGCAGCCGTCGCCGCAACCATGATGAGACTGAAGCCCAGAACCCATGGCTTGCGTCGGCCGCCGGCATCCGCGATGGCGCCGGTCACCGGCGCCAGGATGGCGATGACGAGTGCCGAAACCGCGATACCCCAGCTCCACAGGGCAAGCCCCTCCGCCTCGCTGCCGGCAATGGCGCGGGCAAAGTAGGGAGCAAAGATGAACGTGATGACGATGGTGGGCGTGGGAGAGTTTGCCCAGTCGAAGAGGCACCACGAGACAAGCCCCCTGGTTCCGGCAGGGCGGGCGGTCCCGGTCGTCATCATGACGCCCCCCGGCTGATGCCGACCTGGTGCCCGGGAGAACGGCATCCCGCCAGCCAGTCCCGCCGATTGATCGCGTAGAGAACCTGGGGTCCCTGGTAGGCGACGACATCCTCCTTGTACGTGAACCCGAGTCTTGCCATCAGGCGCCTCGAGGAGAGGTTGTGGGGGCTCGTGATGGCCTGGATGCTGCGTGTGTCCAGATCCATGAAGGCATGCTCGAGAACCCGCGCGGTGGCCTCCGCTGCATGGCCCTCTCCGGCTGCCTGGCGGGCAATGGCCCAGCCCGCTTCCAGTCTTTCGGCAGGATTGACGTTATCGCCGATGTCGATGACAAATCCCGTGTAGCCCATGATGGGTGCATTGCTCCGGTCCCTTTCCAGGACGCCCCACATGCCGACGCCATGGTGTTCGAAGGCCCACAGTGACCGTTCGAGGTAGTACCGGGAGAGGTCGCAGGGGTCATTGGAACGTCCGGGAATGTCCATGAGGTCCCACATGTGCTCCCGGTCGGCAAACAGGTTCTCGAGTGCCGGGAGGTCATCCCTCTCGAGGGGGCGCAACACGAGCCTCCTTGTGGCAAGAACTGTCACACGCCTGTCACCTCGACCGTTCATATGACACTGTGCCGGTGCACCATTCTCCGGACAACCCCCGAGCCTTGGCAAGCGAAGGGCATGGTGGCAGGAAGCAACTCATGCCGGACGCGAAGGAACCGATGACGATCCCGCTGATCCCCGGGCTTTCTTCGCTGGCCGGACGTTATGACGGGTTGCTCGTGGACCTGTGGGGGTGCCTGCACAACGGTGTCGATGCTCATGGCCCTGCTGTCGATGCACTGGTGGCGTTCCGCCGCCATGGCGGCCGTGTCGTGCTGCTGTCCAACGCGCCACGCACGCCGAAGGCCGTTGCCCGGCAACTGGAGGGAATGGGCGTTCCCGACTGCGCCTGGGACGGAATCATGACAGCCGGCCTGGCGACGCGCCTGGCCGTCGAGGAAGGCGAGGACCCCTGGTATGCGGCGCTGGGTTCCAGGTTCTGGCACCTGGGAACGGAACGCGATGCCTGTCTTCTCGATGGTCTTGCCCGTGAGCGATGCACCAGCGTCGATGACGCGGACTTCGTGCTGTGCTGCGGCATCCGTCGCCCGGGCGAGACCCTTGACGACATCA
>JAJEBJ010000142.1 GCA_022822575.1 Alphaproteobacteria bacterium
GGCCTCACCCGGCGTCGCAGCGTTCCGGACGCCTTTCCCGAACCCGGAGAACTGAAGGACTCATACGACATCGTCATCGTCGGTGGTGGCGGTCATGGCCTGGCAACCGCATATTATCTTGCCGTCGATCACGGGATCACCGACGTCGCGGTGCTTGAACGCGGGTACATCGGCGGTGGCAACACGGGCCGCAACACGGCGATCATCCGTTCCAACTACCTGACACCGGAGGGCGTGAAGTTCTACGACGAGTCGGTGAGGCTCTACAGGGACCTCTCCAACGACTTCGACATGAACATCCTCTATTCGGAGCGCGGCCACTACACCCTGGCGCATACGGACAGCGCCATCAGGACCATGCGGTGGAGGGCCGAAGTCAACAAGCACTTCGGTATCGAATCGGAACTCGTGATGCGGGACGATCTCATGAAGATGGTGCCGCAGCTCGATTACTCCGAGGATGTCCGCTACCCCATCCTCGGGGCGCTCTACCATGCACCCGGAGCCATTGCCCGCCACGATGCGGTGGCATGGGGCTACGGCGCCGGCGCGGCGCGGCGCGGCGTCCACATCCACCAGAACACGGAGGTCACGGGTTTCGAGATCACAGGAGCCAACGGCCACGGGGGTCGTGTCACCGGGGTGAAGACCAACCGGGGAACCATCCGCGCCGGAAAGGTGCTGCAGGCGGTGGCCGGCATGTCCGGCGAAGTGGCGGCGATGGCGGGTTTCAGGTTGCCGCTGAAGACGGTGCCGCTCCAGGCCTGTGTCAGTCAGCCCCTCAAACCCTTCCTTGACGCCATCGTCGTCTCGGGAAGCCTGCACGTCTACGTCAGCCAGTCATCCCGCGGCGAACTCGTCATGGGCGGTTCCACGGACCCCTACGGGGTCTACATGACTCGCTCGACACTCGACTTCAAGGAAGGCCTGATGATGCACCTTCTGGAACTGCTCCCCTTCATTTCCGAAGTGAAGCTGCTGCGGCAGTGGGCCGGCATGACCGACATGACGCCGGATTTCGCGCCGATCATGGGAGAGACCCCCGTCGACAACTACTATATCGACGCCGGCTGGGGGACGTGGGGGTTCAAGGCCACGCCGGTGTGCGGCAAGGAAAATGCGCGGATGCTGGCGACCGGTGAAGTCGGAGACCTCATTCAGCCCTTTGCCCTCCAGCGCTACCACGATTTCAACCTGGTCGGGGAAAAGGGCGCGGCCAGCGTGGGTCACTGAGGAGGCTGTCAGACCATGAAGATCATGCCGTGCCCGCTCAACGGTCCGCGCAACATCTCGGAGTTCTCCTGCGGTGGCGAGGTGGAGCATCTGCCGCCGCCGGACTGTGACCACGCCCAGTGGATCGACTACGTCTACCTCGAGAACAACACCGCGGGCATCGTCCGCGAGTGGTGGTATCACACACCCACCGCCTACTGGTTCGTCGCCGAACGTGACACCCGCACGGACGAGATTCTCCGGACATGGCCGGCCGGCGAGTTCCTTGCCGAATTCGGAGAGAAACGATGAACCCCGGACGCCTTCCCTCCCCGGCGGGCCAGCTGATCGACCGCTCGAGGCCGCTCTCCTTCACCTTTGACGGCCACCCTTACGAGGGATTCGCCGGAGACACCATCACCAGCGCCCTCCTTGCCGCCGGTGTCAGGGTGCTGTCGCGTTCCTTCAAGTACCACCGTCCGCGGGGAACGCTGTCGGCCGCCGGTCACGATGCCAACAGTTTCGTGCAGATTGGTGATGAGCCCAATGTGGCGGCCGATACACGACTGATCGAGGACGGCATGGTGGTCGGGGCACAGAATGTCTTCGGCAGTCTCGACAACGATCACGCGCGTCTTCTCGATCACCTCGGGCGGTTCCTGCCGGTCGGGTTCTACTACAAGACATTCTACCGCCCGAAGGGCGCATGGAAGGTGTGGGAGCCGGTGGTCCGACGCCTTGCGGGTCTGGGCTCGGTCAATGCCGAGACGCCGCACGGCTACTACGACAAGCAGTATCTGTGGGCCGACGTGGTCGTGGTCGGCGGTGGACCTGCAGGTATGGCGGCAGCGCTCGAGGCGGCGGCGGTCAGCCGCGCGGTCGAGGTGCTGCTCGTCGAAGAGAACCCGTGTTTGGGCGGTTCCCTGACCTATGCGCGATTCGATGCCGAGGGAGAACGGGCCGCACGCGAGCGGGCAACGCTCGTGGCTGCGGTGGAGGGATGCGACAACATCCGTGTGCTCACCGGCGCCGTGGCCAACGGCTGGTTCACGGACCACTTCATTCCCGTCATCCAGGGCAACCGCATGTTCAAGGTGCGGGCCAAATCCGTGGTCGTGGCCACCGGATCCTGGGAACAACCCCTGGTGTTCCGCAACAACGATCTTCCCGGGGTGATGTACGGTTCGGCGGCCCAGCGACTGGTCAACCGGCATGGCGTCAGGCCTGGCAACCGGGCGGTCATCGCCACGGCCAACGCCGACGGTTATGCCACTGCGCTCGATCTGATCGGCGCCGGAGTCGACATTGCCGCGGTGGCTGAACTCGGGCCTGCCGTGCCGCGGCACGACCTGGCGATGGCGGTGGCCGATCACGGGGTGCCGATCAGGCCGCGATCGACCGTGGTCGTGGCCGAACCCGGCCGGTGGAAGGACACCATCGAGGCAGCGCGAGTAGCGGAGATCACCGGGCCCGGCACAACAGCCGCACGCCATGATGTCCATGACTGCGACACCATCGTGACGTCGGTCGGCTGGCAACCCGCCGCCAACCTCGTCTGGCACGCTGGCGGCCGGACGCCCTACAACGAGACGACGTCCATGCTCGAGATCGGCAAGCTGCCCGCCGGCATGCACGCGGCGGGATCGGTGGCAGGGTGTTTCCGAATCGACACGGTGATCGAGGAAGGCAGGCGCGCCGGCTGGCTGGCTGCCCGCGACGCCGGTTTCAACGGCACCGCGATGCCGGCGGTGCGCAACGACCGCGGCGAAACAGGGCAGAATCATCCCTGGCCCATGTTCGAGCACCCGAAGGGCCGTGATTTCGTCGATTTCGACGAGGACCTGCAGATCCACGATCTGAAAGACGCAGTCTCGGAGGGCTACACCCACATCGAGCTGATGAAGCGCTTCTCTACCTGCGGCATGGGTCCCAGCCAGGGCCGCCACTCCTGGCTCAACGCGATACGCCTCAACGCCCGGGAGAACGGCATCAGTGTCAACGAGGCCGGAATGACGACACAGAGGCCGCCCTACACGGCCGAGAAGCTGGGCATCCTGGCCGGACGCAGTTTCGAGCCCCAGCGCCTCACCGCCATGCACTGGCGTCACGTCGAGGCCGGCGCCCGCATGATGCAGGCCGGCGTCTGGTACCGTCCGGAACACTATGGCGGCGATGACCGGGAGGCCGTCATCGAGGCCGAATCGTGTCATGTCCGGGGGAAGGTCGGTCTGATCGACGTGTCGACCCTGGGCGGGCTCGAGATTCGCGGCCCTGATGCCGCGGACATGATGGAACGCATGTACACCTGGGCCTACAGGAAGCAGCTGGTGGGGCGCGCCCGCTACACGCTGATGACCGACATGACCGGTGTCATCACCGACGACGGAGTCGCCTGCAGGCTGCATGAGAACCACTACTACGTCACGGCCACCACGTCCGGTGTCGATGGTGTCTACCAGGAGATGCTGTTCTGGAACGCGCAGTGGCGTCTCAGGGTCGACATCACCAATGTCACGGGTGCCCTCAGCGGCGTCAACATCGCCGGGCCACGGTCGCGTGCCGTGCTCACCCGCCTCACCGACGAGAAACTCGATGCCGAATCCTTCCCCTACATGGCCGTCAGGCAGGCGAACGTCGCCGGCATCCCCTGCCGTCTCCTCAGGGTCGGTTTCGTCGGTGAGCTCGGGTACGAGATCCATTGTCCGGCACACTCGGGCGAGGCCCTTTGGGATGCCCTGATGGAAGCGGGCAGGGATCACGACATCAGGCCCTTCGGCGTGGAGTGCCAGAGACTCTTGCGTCTCGAGAAGGGTCACATCATCGTCAGCCAGGACACCGACGGCCTCACCAATCCCCTGGAAGCGGACATGGACTGGGCCCTGGCCAAGAAACGTCCCTTCTTCATCGGCAAGCGGTCCATCGATATCCAGCGCGACAATGTCCAGCGCAAGCTGGTGGGATTCGAGATCGAATCCCGAAATCGCGACGGCAGCATCCCCAGAGAGTGCCATCTGGTGATCCGCGACGGGGACATCACCGGCAGGGTGACGTCCTGCAGCTACTCGCCGACTCTCGACAAGGTCATCGGCCTCGCCTACGTGGCGCCTGATCAGGCAGAACCGGGCAGCACCTTCCAGGTGAGGATCGACTCCGGACGCATCGAGGGGCGCCGGGTGAAAATCATGCCCAATACGCTCGTTGATTGCCGGGTTGTTCCGTTGCCCTTCTTCGACCCGGAGAACGCCCGTCAGGAATCAGGGAACGCAGTTCCATGAGCACCGCCGAAAGGCTGATGACACAGCCCGAGAAGCTCCAGCGCCGGTCCCATCTCTACCGAACCTGTCGCGAGGCAGGTGCTCAATGGCGTGTCGTGAACGGCTTTGGCGCGCCGGCGCACTACGGCGATGTGTCCGGCGAGACCGCCGCCGCGGCCCGTCTCGCCATTGCCGATCTGACGGCTTTGCCGCGGGCCGGATACAAGGGTTGGGGAATGGCGGACTGGATCCGGGACCAGGGGGTATCCCTGCCTGAACCCAACCTGGCCCAAAGGCAGGAGGACGGCACCCTGGCATGCCGGCTTTCCTCCGGGGAACTCCTGCTGCTCGCCGATGATGACGAGGCGACACTGATCGATCGTCTCGAGGGGGCCTGGTCCATGGACGATGCCGTCTGCTTTCCGGTGCCGCGCGCCGACGCCAGTGCGCGGCTTGTCGTTACCGGACATGAGAGCGCGGCGATGATGGCGAAGATGTGCGGTGTCGATCTGCGGGGCCACCGCTTCTCAGACCACGCCATCGCGCAGACCAGCGTGGCACGGATGAACGTCATTGTCCTGCGCAACGACCGGGGCGCGGCGCCTGCCTATGACCTGATCTTTGACAGCGCCTCGGCGGTCTATCTGTGGGGATGTCTCGTCGATGCCATGGCGGAGTTCAGCGGGCGCATCGTCGGCCTTGATGCCGTCGACGCACTGCGCGGCTGACCTCCCGGATCAGGGCCGCCGGTCCGCACAACGTTTCTCGATCGCGTCCCAGACCCTGGATTCCAGCCGGCTGCCGTCGAAACGGTTGATTTCCTGGATTCCCGTGGGTGAGGTCACATTGATTTCTGTCAACCAGTCGCCGATCACGTCTATGCCGACGAGAATCATGCCGCGACGCACCAGTTCCGGTCCGATGATACGGCAGATCTCGTGGTCGCGGGGGGTCATTGCCGCACGCTCGGGCCGGCCCCCGACATGCATGTTGGAGCGCGCCTCGCCCGCCGGTGGCACGCGATTGATGACACCGGCCGCCTCACCATCGATGAGAATGATCCGCCTGTCCCCCTGACGGACCTCCGGAAGATAGGCCTGGGCCATCAACGGTTCCCGCGAGACGCTGACGAACATCTCGTGGAGGGAGGCAAGGTTCTCGTCTCCGGGGGGAATGTGGAAGACGCCGGCGCCACCGTTGCCGTAGAGCGGCTTGACGATAATGTCGTGATGCTCGTCGCGAAACGTCCTGAGGGCCTCCAGGGAACGGGTGATCAGAGTCGGTGGCATGATGCCCGGAAACTCCGTTGCGAAGAGTTTTTCGGGGGCATTCCTCACCCCGGACGGGTCGTTGACAACCAGGGTGGAGGGAAGCAACTTCTCAAGAAGGTGGGTGGCGGTGATGTAGGCCATGTCGAACGGCGGATCCTGGCGCATGAGCACCACGTCAACCGTCGACAGATCCAGCCATCGGGGCTCGCCGAGACTGACGTGGTCTCCCTTCCTGCGCCTCAGGGTCATCGGCCGGCAGCGGGCAAGGACGGCGCTGTCGCGGAACACCAGATCGTCGGGCTGGTAGACCCAAAGCTCGTGGCCCCGTTCCTGGGCCTCGAGAGCGAGAACGAAGGTGGTGTCCGCATCGATGTCGACGGATTCGACCGGATCCATCTGAAAGGCAACGCCTAGTGTCATGGAATCGAAGCTCAGCCGCCCAGGACGCGGACGTAGCTCACCACCTCCTCGACGCCGGATATCGTGCGTGCATGGTTGAGCACGCGCTCGAGTTCCGCATCATCCTGGGCGATTCCCGTGATGTAGACCACGCGATCGACGGTCTCCACGTTGAAATTGATCTTGGAGACATCGGAATCGAACAGCAAAAGGGCGCGCAATTCGTTGGAGATGGCGATATCCGCGAGGGAGAGGCTTCCGGCATTGGCCTCGTCGACATCGATCTCGTTTCTGACCTCGACAACCCCTTCGGCCTGCCAGGCGAGTCGCACGGCCTCGATGCGAAGATGTGCTTCGGCAACGTTCCCGGTGAGCAGGACGCGTCCTTCGGTCACATCGAGGGAGACGCCGAAGAGCGCATCCTCGTTGGTCTCGTTGAACTGCGTGAAACGCTGGGAAATGTCGAAGGTGATCGTGAGGTCATCGACCTGCTCGCCAAGACTGCGTTCCTCGACAATCGACACGCCGCTCGTGGCCACGGCCCCCACGGCAAGACCGACACATCCTCCAAGCAGCGGAGCGATGATGAGGAGAGGGAGAAGGGCGGGCATAACGCCTCTGATGGATGGATGGACCCATAATGCGCGCATCATGCCTTTGTGTTCAAGGTCGGGTGGACCTTGCCGTCGTCGCAGCGCATGATCGCTCGCGATGACACGAACGTTGTTCATTCTGGTCGCACTGATTCTGGCAGCCTGCCAGACAGTGCCGAAGAAGGTTGCCGTTGTCAGCGAAACCGAGATCGTCGAGGAGGAATCGGGACCGGTTGCCGAAGCGGATGAGGCCAGCACCGCCGCCGATTCGGCAACGGTTGGCCACAAGGTCGGATTCCTGGCGCCGCTTTCCGGGGAGCACGGCGGACTGGGCCGCGGCCTTCTTGATTCCGCCACCCTGGCGCTCTTCGACATCGGCCGCGACGACATCGAGCTCGTCATCGCGGATACTGCCCATGGTGCGGCAGCCGCCGCACAGCAGGTCGCCGCTGCCGGTGTCGATGCGGTGATCGGGCCGTTGCTTGCCCGGTCCGTCGAAGAGGCCGCGGCGATACTCGCCGGACCGGATCGGCACGTCTTTGCCCTTTCATCCGACCCTGCCGGTGCCGGCGTCCTGGTGATGGGTCACTCTCCGGACCAACAGGTAAGGCGCCTTGTCAACCATGCCGTGGCGACCGGCAACCTCCGCTTTGCCGTGCTGGCGCCGCGATCTCCCTTCGGCGAGCGCATGGCCGGACTGCTGCGCGAGGCGGTTGCTGCAGCAGGCGGATTTGTTACCGCCGAGGTGTTTCATGACCCCGCAGGCAACGACGTCGATGCCGCAGTGGCCGCCTTGGCCGGCACCCCCGTTTTCCCTGGTGACATGGAACGCGCCGTCGCCACGTTGCAGCATCAGGGAGGGCTTGCCGCGGAAGTGGCGATCGAGAGGCTGCTCAATTCCGAAAACCTGCGTGCCTTCGATGCCGTGTTCCTTCCCGGTTCCGCTCCTCTCCTGCAGAGAACTGCGGCCTGGATGGGCCATCACGACTTTCGCGCCGGCGATGTCCAGCTGTTCGGGCTCGGTACCCTCGATGATCAGGCGCTGTTTCGCGAACCGGTCATGAACGGCGCATGGTTCGCCGTGCCGCCCGATGCCGGACGCAGCGCCATGCTGAGCCGCTTCCGTGACACCTTCGGTTACGATCCGGGTGATTCGGTCACACCTGTCTACGACGCCATGGCGCTGGTTTCCGCCGTCATCTCGGACCCGTGGCAACGCCAGATCACCGACTGGCGGGGTTTCGGCGGGATTGACGGGCTCTTCCGTTTCCTTGGCGACGGTCGCACAGAGAGACAGCTTGCCGTCATGCGCATCACTCCGGCCGGCCCTGTCATCGAGGATGCAGCCCCCGCAGCCTTCGCTCCGCCGGCGGATCCTGGCTCCTGACCTTCCTGCCGTAACCTACAGCAGCCTTTCCAGGACGGCATTGAGGACATTGCGACCGACGGGCGTCGCGGCGAGACCGTTGTTGCGGCAGCGGAGGAAGCCGGCATCGATGAGGGTGCGAAGGGCCGACGCATCGAGACGGTTGGACCAGTCCGGGCCGGCAGCGCGGGCGAGGTCATCGCCATTGAGGCCTGAGGTGAGGCGCAGTCCCATCATGAGCACTTCCCGCAGGCGTTCCGTGCCCTGTACCGTCTCTTCCTCACAGACCGCATGACCGTGCTTGTGGACGCAGGAGAGCCAGGTCTCCGGGCGCCGTTGCTGGCGCCGCTCGATGCTGACCCCGGGTGCGGCGTCGATGCGGCCGCAGGCACCGGGGCCGACACCGACCCACTCACCTGAGCGCCAGTAAACGAGATTGTGCCGGCATTCTTCTCCCGGCCGCGCGTGGTTGGAAATCTCGTAGGCCGGCAAACCCGCCCTGGAGGTGAGGTCCTGAGTGATGTCGCGCATGTCGGCCCGCGCATCGACAGGCGGGAGGATGAGGTCACCGCGCCCTGCCAATGTCGCAAACCGGGTGCCGGGCTCAATGGTGAGCTGGTAGAGCGACAGGTGATCAGCGCCCAGGGTGAGCGCCTCTGCCAGTTCATTGCGCCAAGCGGCGATGGTCTGGCCACTGCGGCCATAGATGAGATCGAAGGAGAGGCGTTCGAAGATCCGCCGTCCGGCCGCGATGGCGGCACGGGCATCGCCGACATCATGGCGCCGGCCGAGTGCCTGCAAGGCAGGGTCGTCGAGGGCCTGGACACCGATCGAGAGACGGTTGATGCCGGCGCTGCGGTAGCAGGCGAAGCGGCCCGCCTCGGATGATCCCGGGTTCGCCTCGAGTGTCACCTCCACATCCGGCCCGACAGTCCAATGACCAGCGATTGCGCAGAGGACTGACTCGACCGTAGCCGGCGCCATCAATGAAGGTGTTCCGCCGCCAAAGAAGATGCTCGTGACCTCGCGCCGAGGCGCAAGGGAGGCCATGAAGGCAACCTCGCGGGTAAGGGCATGGCGCCATGACGCCTCGTCGATTTCCATGCGGACGTGGCTGTTGAAGTCGCAGTAGGGACACTTCGACTGACAGAAGGGCCAGTGAACATAGACCCCGAATCCCGGGGCGGTCATCACGCCAGCGCCACCATGAGCGCATGGAAGGCCCGGGCGCGATGATTGGTGGCCATCTTTCCGGTCATCGACATCTCACCATAGGTCAGGACATCCCCGGCGGGCACGAAGACGGAATCATAGCCGAATCCGTTCGTTCCCCTCGGTGGAAACGTGAGCGTCCCCTCGACCACGCCGGAGAAGGTCCGGCTCGTTCCGTCCGGCCAGGCGAGGGCGAGGACACAATGGAAGGCGGCATCGGGTGCCGGCACGCCGGCAAGGGCGCGCTCGAGGCGGGCCATGGCGGCGGCAAAGTCGCGGGTCTCTCCCGCCCAGCGGGCGGAGTGGATTCCCGGCGCACCATCAAGAGCGGCGACAGCAAGGCCGGAATCGTCGGCCAGTGCCGGCAGACCTGTGGCCTGCGTGGCGCTTGTGGCCTTCAGCAGCGCATTGGCCGCAAAGGTCTCTCCGGTCTCCTCCGGGACGGCAAGTCCGAGCTCGCCTGCACCCGTGACGCGGACATCGAGGCCATGCAGGAGATCGGCGATCTCTGCCACCTTGCCGTCATTGTGGCTGGCAATGACGAGATGTGGTGGCAGTACCATCACTCCGTTCCCAGCGCCGAGCGCTGCAGTCCGACGATGTGGTCGATGCCGTCCCGGGCAAGATCGAACAACTGGTTGAACTGGTCGCGTGTGAAGGCCTTCTTCTCGGCTGTCGTCTGAATCTCGATGATGGTGCCCGTGTCTGTCATCACGAAGTTGGCGTCAGCCTCGGCGGTGGAATCCTCTTCGTAATCGAGATCGAGAACCGGGATGCCGGCAACGATTCCGCAGGAGACCGCCGCCACCATGCCTGTTACCGGCCGGGCATCCTGCTCGTGGCCGGGAAGGACGGCATCGATGGCCTGGCGGAGCGCCACGTACGCTCCGGTAATGGCCGCCGTGCGGGTGCCGCCATCGGCCTCGATGACGTCGCAGTCAATGATGAACTGGCGTTCGCCGAGCCTGGCGGGATCGATTACCGCTCTCAGACTGCGGCCGATGAGGCGCTGGATCTCGAGGGTGCGGCCGGACTGCCGGCCCCGCGACGCCTCGCGCATGGTGCGAGAGTGGGTCGAGCGCGGCAGCATGCCGTACTCCGCGGTGACCCAGCCTCGCCCCTGTCCTCTCATCCACACCGGAACACGGCCTTCGAGAGAGGCCGTGCACAACACCCGGGTATGGCCGAAACGCACCATGCAGGAACCCTCCGCGTGTCGCGCGGCACCAGTGTGAAGTTCAATCGTGCGCAGCTCATCGGCGGCGCGGCCGGATGGTCGGGTCATGGCATGCCAGGATGGTGCTGTGGACCGGCAAACTAGACTCTGCGGTCGATCTTGGGAAGTGCGTCCGGGGCTCGGAACACGTTGAATTGGGACTTGTATCGTTGCCTGAACGGCTCATGCTGCCAGCCTCCGATCCGTTTCACGGATCATCGGAGTGCCTGACGGCAACGCTCCCTCCCCGTGCAGATGCGCCTGTCCCTGACGCCTGATGTTGCGGGCCGCGTTCAGGTCCGCATGATCCGCATGGCCACAAGCCACGCATGTGAATGTCGCTTGCGACGGACGCGAGGCGGCGTCCACCGTGCCGCATTCGGCACACGTCTGGCTGGTCTGCGCCGCAT
>JAJEBJ010000277.1 GCA_022822575.1 Alphaproteobacteria bacterium
TCGGGATCAACCGTCGTGATGGTAGTCGCACTCATCTCATCTCCCTCCAACAGTGTTTCCCGGAAGCGCTGTAACACGGCCGGTATCATCCACCGATACGTGGATGGTGACAACCAAACCCCGGGGCGCCGGGCACCGGGAGCGGCCAATCGCCAGATTCATGCGCCTTTGGAGCGCCAGCGCGGATGTGTTCTTTGTCTCCGGATGACCGGGCGGTCAAGACGATGGCCGTTGTCTCCTTTGACGGCCCGTGTACTTCCGTCTCAATTCGGCCCGGTGGCGGCGTTCGCCGACCCAGCGGAATCCGCCAAACCAGACCTCGTTCACCTTGCCATCGCGACCGCATTCCAGTCTTGCGGGCTCGCCGTGAATGCCATAGCCACCGGAGAGGCTGATGGTTCCCTGGCGCTCTCCGGCAACGGTGATCTCGTCGGCCGCATTGAATGGGTCGAGACGGTCTGGCTGCGCCACGAGGACGCGGTTACCAAAAGCCACGAGATCGACCGCCTCCCCGGAGTTCCACCACCTGCCGGTCCATGAATGTGTGGACGGTCCCGGAAGCGGGTTGTCCCGGAATGTCTTCAGGATCCGCACGATGCCTTCCGCCCATGTCTCGGCAGGGCCGTCGCTGGCATTGGTGAGCACGGAAAAGCAGATCCCCGAGCCCGGTAACAACATGGTCGAGCTTCTGACTCCCTGGAACGCACCGCCATGGCCGGCCCACTCCAGTCCGCCAATGAACCCCAGGCACATGCCGAGGCCATAGCCGCCGTCTTCTGACGTATGGGGATCACGCCACTGCCAGCGGATCATGGCCCGCCGGCTATCGGGACTGAGGACACTCCGCGGGGCGTCGGGATCGAGACGTGAGAAGAAGCGGACCAGATCGCCTGCCGTCGAGGCGAAGCCGGTCGCCGGCGCCAGGGCATGCGTGAGATTGTCGGCGGGAATGACGACACGACTGCCCAGCGGAAGTTCGCTGCCGTGTCCCCGTGCCAGGGGTGCTCCCTGGACAATCGGCATGTCGGGTGTCGTTTCACGAAGACCTGATGCGCGGACAATGTTCCGCGTGATCCACGACCCGTACGTTTCGCCGGTGACGGACTCGATCACCAGGCCGAGCAGACCGAACCCATGGTTGGAGTACTTCATGCGACTGTCGGGCGGGATCACGAGGGGCTCGGCAAGGGCCGCACGAAGTTCGGCTTCATCGGCGAAGGCGCGCTCGTCGCTCCACTGGCCCGCATCCCTGCCGTCGCGCACGACGCCGGCGCCGTGGCTGAGGAGTTGGGAGAGCGTGGTCCTGGCCACGCACGGGTGAAGTCCTTCGACATATGCACCGGCCGGATCGTCAAGGCGCAACTTCCCTTCTTCCTTCAGACGAAGGATGGCCGTTGCGGTAAAGCTCTTGGAGTGGGAGGCAACCCGGAAGCGGTGTCGCGCAGTCATCCTGTCGCGTCGTGAGATGTCGGCATGGCCATAGGCCCTTTCGAAGACCAGACGCCCCCTGTTCGCGAACGCAAGCACACAGCCTGGTTGCCGGGTCAGACGCATCTGGAAGTCGAGCCATTCGTCCACATAGCGAATCGCATTGTTGAGCCACTTCCTCATGCGTCCTCTCCGTTCACCGTCCGGTTTGCTGAATGACCGTCATGCCTCACGTCGTCGTGCGCATGCGCTCGCCTTCGCGCAAAAGGGCGCCGACACGTGTTGCGAGAAGAGTGTCGAGCCAGTCAGGGTTCATTTCCGGCACCGAGGCGAGAAGCATCTCCGTGTACTCATGATGCGGGGGTTCCAGGATGTCGCTGGTGGCGCCATGTTCGACCACCCTGCCCTCGAGCATCACCACGATCTCGTCCGATATGACTTTCACGGTGGCGAGATCGTGTGTGATGAAGAGGTAGGATACGCCAAGCTCGTTCTGCAGCCGTTGCAGGAGTTTCAGGATCTCCGCTGCAACGAGCTGGTCGAGCGCCGAGGTCACCTCGTCGCAGATGATGAGATCCGGCCGGGCTGCAAGGGCGCGGGCGATGGCGATACGCTGCTTCTCGCCACCCGAGAGTTCGGACGGATAGCGGCTTGCATAGTGGTAAGGCAACTCGATCTGCTCCAGCAATTCCCTGACCCGGTTCTGCTTCTTCGCGCCTCTCATTGAAAAGTAGAACTCCAGTGGACGGCCCAGGATTTCCTGGACTTTCTGGCGCGGATTGAGCGCGACATCGGGCATCTGATAGATCATCTGCAGTCGGCGCAGCATCTCCTTGCTCCGCTCGAAGAAACGGGAACGAATGTCCTGGCCATCGAATAGGATGCGTCCGGCTTCGGGCGGCAGGAGGCCGGTGATGACGCGCGCCAACGTACTCTTGCCGCTTCCGGATTCGCCGACCAACGCGACCGTCTTGCTCCTGGAAACGTCGAGACTCACCTGCCTGAGCACCGGAATGCCATCGACGTAGGATGCCGTCACGTCGCTCACCTCGAGCAGACGCTGCCCGCGCTCCGGGTGATCAACTCTCTCACCACCCCCCTTGCGCACCGACAGGAGTGCACGTGTGTAGTTCCTGCGAGGGCTGGCAAGAAGGGATGATGTGCGACCCTCCTCCACGAGGTCGCCGTGGCGCAGGACCATGATGCGATCAGCCACCTGCGAGACCACAGCCAGATCATGAGTGATGTACATGGCTGCCGAGTTGAGGTCCCTGATGGCGTCCTTGATGGTCGCAAGAACCTCGATCTGCGTGGTCACGTCGAGAGCTGTTGTCGGCTCATCAAAGACGATCAGGTCGGGGTTGCATGCCATCGCCATTGCCACCATGGCGCGCTGCAGCTGACCGCCCGATACCTGGTGCGGGAATCTCCCGCCGATCCTGTCGGGTTCCGGAAGGTTGAACCGGCGATAGATCGCGCGTGCATTCTGTTCCGCCTCGGCCCGGGCTAGAACGCCGTGGCGAACCGGCGCCTCTGCGTATTGGCGGATCAGGCGATGGGCGGGATTGAAGGATGCAGCGGCACTCTGTGCCACATAAGAGGCCCGCCGTCCGCGAATCCCGCGTAGCGCCTTGCGTGAAGCCGTGGTGAGTTCGATACCGTCGAAGACAATGCTGCCTCCGATTATCCGACAGCCGGTGCGGCAGTAACCCATGCTGGCAATGCCGATCGTCGACTTGCCGGCACCTGACTCCCCGATGAGCCCCAGCACCTCTCCTCGATCGATATGGACATCGACACCATTGACGATTGTCGTCCAGCCGTCCTTCTGAAAGCCTTCGATCACAAGGTTCGTCATGGTCAGCAGACGGGTCATGTTGTCAGTACTCGTCGCGCAGGCCCGCCGCCTTGCGCAGGAACCAGTCCACCACCAGGTTCACGCCGATGGTGATGAATGCAATGGCAAATGCCGGAATGAGAGCATTGTAGACACCGAAGGTGATCACGCCGGAGTTCTCCTTCACCATGCTTCCCCAGTCTGCCATGGGAGGCTGCAGTCCGAGCCCAAGGAAACTCAGGGCACTGAGGAACAGGAAGACGAAACAGAAGCGCAGCCCGAACTCGGCGATGAGCGGGGGCAGCGTGTTGGGAAGAATCTCGCGGCGCATGAGCCATAGCAATCCCTCGCCTCGCAGACGCGCCGACTCGACATACTCCGTCACCACGATGTCCATGGCGACGGCACGAGACAGGCGATACACGCGAGTCGAATCGAGAATCGCGATGACGAGGACCAGCACCAGCGTGGACGTGCCGGCGACCGACAGGATGATGAGGGCGAAGATGAGGGTGGGATAGGCCATCATGACATCGACGATACGACTGACCAGCTGGTCGACCCAGCCACGCATTGTGGCTGCCAGGAAACCGAACGTCATGCCGATAAAGAACGACAGGCCCGTGATGAGAAGGGCGATACTGATCGTATTCCGCGCGCCGTAGAGCAGGCGTGTCAGGAGGTCGCGGCCGAGGTGGTCGGTACCCAGCCAGGCCTTGCCTTCGACACGGTTCCCGTTGAGTTCGGACCAGCAGGGTCCTCTCTGGCTGACGGCCTCATCGGAACAGTCCATGGCCCAGAAGCCGGGCTCCCAGCCCCGACCGATGATCTCTGTCTCGGGATACGGTGCGAGAATTGGCGCAAACGCGAAGGCGATCACATTGAGGGCAATGATGACGAACCCGAGCTGGGCACTCCACGGGACCTTCAGGAAGGATCGCGTGACCCGGGCAATCACTTTGGGTGCCTCAGGCGTGGATTGGCGAGAATCGAGAGGATATCCGCCGTGAGATTGAGAAAGATAAAGGTGGCGGCGAAGATCAAACCGCTGGCCTGAACGACAGGGAGATCCCGATTCGATACTGAATCAACCAGAAGTTGACCAAGTCCCGGATAGACGAAGACCACCTCGACAACCACCACGCCTACGACCAGGTAGGCGATGTTGATCACAATGACGTTGATGATGGGTGCCAGCGAGTTGGGCAGGGCGTGCCAGACGATGATCCAGGCACTCGACATGCCCTTGAGTTCGGCCATCTCGATATAGGGCCGCGACAGTACGTTGATGATGGCGGCCCGTGTAAGACGCATCATGTGCGCGACCACCACCAGGACCAGGGTCATGACCGGAAGCGCCACGGCATGGAGGCGGTCCCAGAACACCATGTCCTGGGTCACGTTCGCCATACTTGGAAAGAACGGAAACTGCACCGAGAAGACGACCATGAGGATGTAGGCGACCAGGAACTCCGGAAACGAGATCGTTGTGAGCGTGGTCATGGAAACGAACTTGTCGAAGAACGATTCCCTGTAAAGTGCCGCGACGAGGCCCAGGATGACGGAGACGGGGACCGCGATGACGGCAGCAACGGCCGCCAGAAAGAGGGTGTTCTCGAGACGCACACCGATGAGTTCGGTCACGAGAATGTTGTTGGCGAGCGAGCGGCCCAGGTCCCACCTGAGAACGTCTCCGAGCCAGGCGAGATAGCGGATGTGATAGGGCTGGTCGAGGCCGAGTTCCTTTCGCAGCGCCGCCAGCGTCTCGGGCGTCGCCATTTGGCCGAGCAACGACCTCGCAAGGTCGCCTGGCAACAGTTCCACTCCAACAGAGATCAGCACCGAGATGATGAACAGTGTCAGGACGGCAAAGGCGAGACGCCTGACAATGAGTGACCCGAGGCTGTTCATCGAAGCCGGCAAATGTCAGGGCCGCGCAGGATCTGCAGGACTCCCGGGAGGTTCAGTCATGGCACGCAATCAGTGGCCTGCTGTCGTACCACCGTCGATCGCCAGTGCCGCACCGGTCACGAATCGTGCCTCGAAGGACGCGAGATAGAGTACCGAATGCGCGATTTCCTCGGGCGTCGTGATTCTCTTCAGCGGCGCATAGTCGATCATTCTCTGTTCGGCGGCCGCCGGATCGTCTTTCCTCTCGATGTGATCGCGGCGAATCATGTCCGTGTCGACGTAACCAGGACACACGCAGTTGACCCTGACGTCCGGTGCCACCTCGATGGCCATGGCCCGGGTCATGTTGACCACTCCACCCTTCGAGGCGCAGTAAACGACAATTCCCGGAACACCCATGAGACCGGCATCAGAGGCTATGTTGACGATGTTGCCTGAGGAGGCGCGAAGCGCCGGCAGGGCGGCGCGACAACAGAAGAACGTCCCCTTCAGATTGACATCGACATGTCTGTCCCACATGGCCTCGTCCGAATCCTCGATGGGCCGCCCCGATCCAATACCGGCGCTGTTGACCAGCACATCGAGGCCACCGAAAGCCCCGACCGCGGTGTCGACGGCACGTTCGCATCCTTGAACAGTGCCGATGTCACCGGGTGCGGCCACCAGGCGGTCCCTACCGTCGAGCTTCCCGATCGCAGTCGAGACCGATTGCGGTGTCCGGCCATTGACGGCCACACGTGCGCCCGCCTCGAGCAGTGACCTGACAACAGCAAATCCGATACCCCGGCTGCCGCCGGTCACCAGAGCGCGTTTCCCCTTGAAATCCACACTGTTTCCTTTCACGCAAGAGCGGGCGGGAGCGCAAGCCGACAGGACTGCGCTCCCCAACCATTCAGCCCGCCATGTTGTCGTCGACCCAGACGTCCTCGAACGGCCAGCCCGCTCCGCCGCTGAATGCCGGGCTGCCGCGGTAACCCTGAATTCTCTGCCGTGTCGCCTCCACGAAATTCATGAAGAAGGGGATGAAGGCCCCGCCGTCGCCATGAACCAGCGCTTCAGCTTCACAGTAGATCTCGTAGCGCAGAACCGGATCGACAGTCTTGCG
>JAJEBJ010000433.1 GCA_022822575.1 Alphaproteobacteria bacterium
CGACCAGCAGCACACGCCTGCCCATGCCTGCGGCAGCTGCGGCCAGGTGCACAGCCAGGGTTGTCTTTCCGACGCCGCCTTTCTGGTTGCGAATAGCCAGGATCATTGCCGCATTGCTGCGCAGTAAACGGTAGCTAGTCAAGCGTATCGAAACTCGCGAAGCAGAGGCTGAAGCACGAGATCTTCAGCTTGCTCGATGAGTGCGTCGCCGCGATCGAGGGCTGCATCGAGCATCACCATGCGCGTGATCTCGACTAGCGAGAGAAAATGTCACTTTTCTTCGGTTTTTTCGCTCCCGTATCGCTCTATCGTGCCGTCGTCTTTTGTCAATACGGCAGACCATTCGTCCTTAATGCTGATATGCTCATGAGCGTTGCGCTCATATTCATGCACGACGATAGGGATCGGTGATTCAATCTCGGTTCCGCCGGGCAGGTGGATATGGAACTCGCCGGATGCCCCGCGAAAGTCGTTATACCAAAACCGGAATTTAATGACTCATGAACACAACACGAACATCATGTGGGGTGTGGCCGGTGCCGGCTTCCTGTATCTTGTGGTTGTTGTGCGAACAAATCACAGGAGGAAGCCATGCCGGCTGGCATCGAGATCACGAACGCCGACCACACGGCGGCTGAGATTAGGGCATTGGCCCGAAAGTGCAAGAACCGGGCGGAGGCTCGACGCCTGGAGGCGATTGCGCGGGTGATGGAAGGCGTGGAGAGCCGGGCGGAGATTGCACGGTGGGCGAAGGTCGACAGGCAGACGCTGTGCGACTGGGTCAACCGCTACAATGCCGAGGGGCCGGCTGGCCTGAAGAACAAGCCGGGCCGCGGGCGCCCGTCGCGTCTGAGCGAGGTCCAGCGCATCGAGGTCGGGCGCTGGCTCGATGAGGGTCCGCAGGACGGCGTTCCGGCATGGACGGTCGGGTTGATCCGGGACGGGATCAAGGATGTCTTTGACATTGCGATGTCTCGGGAGGCGGTTCGCTGTCTGATGCGGGCGCTGGGTTTCCGTCGTCTGTCGCCGCGGCCCCTTCATCCCAAGGCCGATCCGGAGGCCCAGGAGAAGTTCCGCAGTGATTTCAGTGCCGTTGCGATCGCATCGCTGCCGGAGGGCACGGACCCGGCCAGCGTGGACGTGTGGTTTCAGGATGAAGGACGGCTCGGACAGAAGGGGATGCTGACCCGGGTGTGGGCGCGCCGGGGAAGCCGTCCCCGGGTGCCGAGGGACTATCGCTACGGATATTGCTACCTGTTCAGCGCGATCTGCCCGGAAAGCGGCATGTCAGCCGGCCATGTCTGCGATCGGGCGAACACCGATGAGATGAACCGCCATCTCGTCGGCATCGCCGCCGCCGTGCCTCAGGGCCGCCACGCGCTGGTGGTTCTCGACGGCGCTGGATGGCACCGTTCGAAGAGCCTTGAGATACCGGACAACGTGTCGCGGTTGCGTCTGCCGCCGTACAGTCCGGAACTGAACCCGGTCGAGACCGTGTTCCGGTTTCTCAAGCAGAGCAATTTTGCCAACCAGGTCTTCGCCACAGCCGAGGTCGTGAAAGACAGGGTCGAGGAGGTTTGCAATGACTTCGCCCGCACGCCAGGCCGGATCGCTTCACTCGGCAAGCGAAGCTGGGCAAAACTGGTCACCACACCGACGGCTCAACCCGTCCAGCACGCCTCGCCGGGTGTGTGATTATCTTCCGGTTTTGGTATTACAACTGGTATTTGTTATCCGCATTACGGGTTTTAGCTACCCTGAACCGGGGTTTTAGCTACCGCCCCCTCAAAAACACTCTTATGAAACAATAAGTTGCGGTGCATTTTCCGACCCGTAACTCACTTTAACACTTGATACAAACTCCTCCGCGCGCGTGCGCGCTGGGGCTGCTCGGGGCGTGCACCGAACGCCTCCGGCGAAGGCTCGCAAGCTCGCCCGCCGGACCAGGCGGAACGAACCGCCTCCCAGCTCCCCCGCCCAGGAGACCGAACCAACCGCGTCCGTTGAGAATGACTCAAGCGGGCCGGAACGCCGGCCTCGAGGATAGAAGAGACGTTGAATCGGAAACTGGAGGCGGTGCAACGCCGGATCTGGCATCCGTGCGTTTCTTTCACATGTTCGCCGGATGATGGAATGCACTGCCGGCGGCTGGAGGCGCATCTTTGTGACCTGCGCCGGCAATATGCGCTGCGTTCGCCATGCATCCCACCATGTGACCGGCGAAAGGCGATGCCGCAAAGGCAGTCAGACCCTCGCGGTCAAACGCCGCCATGCATCCGCATCTACGCGGAAATCCTCACGCGCATCCCCAGAGCCCGGGCAACCCGCATCACCGCGGCGAAGCTGGGATTTCCATCCTCCGACAGTGCCTTGCAGAGGCCCTCGCGGCTCATCCCGGCCTCGCGGGCCAGCCGGCTTATGTTCCCCGATCGCGCGATGTCGTTCAGCGCCGCCCGGATCCTCCTCCGCGCAGGCTTCCAGATAGAGCCGCGTGTCCTTCGGCGTCCGTAGATGGTCGGACGCATGCCAGCGGGTGAATGCTTTGCTCATCGTTGCCTCCAGTCCCGCGCCAACCTCCGGGCACGCTCGATGTCGCGTTGTCGGCTGTCCTCGCCGCCGCCGCACGGCATCACCGCAGTTTCGGCCTCGCGGAGGAAATTCACACAGTAACCGGGACCGTGATGAATCCGCAATTCCGCCGCGCCGTTGCCCACCGTCCTGTCGCGCAGGGCGCGGATCCAGCGTCCGAACGTGGCGCTTTCGACGACCTCGATCATCAGAAAACCATAAATCCCGGTTAACGAATGATCAAGTGTACCGACCTTGGATCTCTCGATCGGCCCAGGCCAGGCAGGCGGGCTCGAAGCGGATACGCAGCCGGGTTCCCGTCGCCTTCGCAACCTTCTCTAGCGTGCGCGTGGATGGCGGTATCCGCCCGCTCTCCAGCCGCGCCACTGCCGATTGCGTGGTCTTCATCCGTGCGGCCAGCTCCGCCTGGGTGAACCCGGCGGAACGGCGCGCCTCAATAAGCGCGCGGGCGATCTCGAACTCCGGCCCCAGTCGCTCATAGGCTTCGCGATAGTCCGCGTCCCGGCTCCATCGCTCATGCAGTTCTTCAAGCGTGCTCATTGCGATGCCTCCCTGACGCGTTGCAGCGCCATGACCTGCCGTCCCGGCCGCTGAGGCGCATCTCCCACAACGAACCGGTCAGGTTCCTGACATGCGGCATGCCGGCACGTTCCAGGCCGACCGTGGCGATCAATCCGGCGATGCGCACAAATCGCGCCCGCATTATATAGCATGTGTGCTATGATGCCAAGCCCTCCTTCCGGGTCGTCGCTACCGGCCAAACAGTGCGTCGCTGCGAGGGACGGGAAGCGCCGGAAAGGGTCAGTGGGGTCTCGGGTCTCCTATCCGTCGTGCGCCTTCGTATCGGGC
>JAJEBJ010000414.1 GCA_022822575.1 Alphaproteobacteria bacterium
CTGCCTCGATATCGAGGCAGCGCGCAAGGCGGCGCGCTTCGTTCGCTTCTGCGACTGCTTCAACATTCCGATCATCACCTTCGTCGACGTTCCGGGATTCTTGCCCGGAACCGATCAGGAGCACGGCGGGATCATCAAGCACGGTTCGAAACTCCTCTATGCCTACGCCGAGGCAACGGTCCCGAAACTCACCTGCATCACGCGCAAGGCCTATGGCGGTGCCTATGTCGTCATGGCCTCGAAGCACCTGCGTGGCGACATCAACTACGCCTGGCCGACGGCGGAGGTGGCGGTCATGGGATCGAAGGGGGCGGTCGAGATCATATTCCGTTCCGATCTTGACGATCCCGGACGCATGGAAGCCCGTACGGCAGAGTACCAGGAGCGCTTCGCCAATCCTTTCGTCGCCGCCTCGAGGGGGTTCGTCGACGACGTCATCATGCCGCGCAATACACGCAGGCGCCTGTGCAACGCGCTTCGCATGCTGCGTGGCAAGGAGTTGAGCAACCCGTGGAAGAAACACGATAACATTCCCCTGTAATCAAGGTAGTATCTCGACGTGTTCAACCGAATTCTCATTGCCAACCGGGGGGAAATCGCCTGCCGGATCATCACAACGTGCCGGGCGATGGGCATCGCCACGGTCGCGGTTCATTCACAGGCCGACGAGGATGCGCTCCACGTCCGGATGGCTGATGAGTCCTTTCCAATCGGACCGCCGCCGCCTGGGGAGAGCTACCTTGTCATCGACAGAATCATTGATGCCCTCGTGAGTTCGGGCGCGGAAGCGGTCCACCCCGGTTTCGGCTTTCTTGCCGAGAACGCCCGCTTCGTCGAGGCGGTCGAGGCCGCGGGCGCCGTCTTCATCGGTCCGCCTGCCAGCGCCGTTGCCGCCATGGGCGACAAGATCGAATCCAAGAGGATCGCCGAAGCGGCGGGGGTCAGCGTGGTCCCCGGCAGCGCTTCCGAAACGAGTGATGTCGACGAGGCCCTCGCGGCTGCCCTCGACATCGGGTATCCGATCATGATCAAGCCGGCTGCCGGCGGAGGCGGCAAGGGGATGCGGGTGGTTGGCGATGACGATGAACTCGTCGAGGGGTTCCGGTCCTCGCAATCGGAAGCCGCCACCGCCTTCGGCGATACCAGGGTCTTCC
The DNA here is from genome assembly GCA_022822575.1 of Alphaproteobacteria bacterium. GTDB lineage: Bacteria > Pseudomonadota > Alphaproteobacteria > SP197 > SP197 > SP197. The sequence continues at coordinate 1,155 of JAJEBJ010000414.1, forward strand.
TCGAGAAGTTCATCACACACCCACGCCATGTCGAAATCCAGCTGCTGGCCGACAACCACGGCGCCGTGGTGGCCCTCAACGAGCGGGAGTGCTCGATCCAGAGGCGTCATCAAAAGGTGATCGAGGAAGCTCCGAGCCCGCTCATCGACGAGGAGACGCGTCGGTCCATGGCCGGAGAAGCATGTGCCCTGGCGCGCGCTGTCAACTACCGCTCGGCCGGCACGGTCGAGTTTGTCGTCGACCCCGACAGGAGCTTCTACTTCATGGAGATGAACACCCGTCTTCAGGTCGAGCATCCGGTGACGGAGTTCATCACCGGAGTCGATATCGTTGAACAGATGATCCGTATCGCCGCCGGCGAACCCCTCGCCTTCACGGCCGACGATGTCGGCATCGACGGGTGGTCCATCGAGGCACGAATCTTCGCCGAGGACTCTCGGCGCGGATTTCTGCCGTCGATCGGCCGCCTGCGCACCTACAGGCCTCCGCAAACCACCCGGTCTCTGAGGATCGACAGTGGCGTGGAGGAGGGGTCCGAGGTGACGATGTTCTACGATCCCATGATCGCGAAGCTGGTGGTGCATGGTGAGGACCGGCAGGCCGCCATTGCTGCGATGCGCCACGCACTCGATTCCTTCGAGATCAGGGGCGTTCAGCACAACATCGACTTTCTGGCGGCAATCATGCGTGATCCGCAGTTTGCAGCAGGCGACATGACGACCGCCTTCATCGATCGCACCTGGCCTGAAGGCTTTTCCGGCGCGCCCGTGACGGAGCGCGAAAGAACGGTGCTGACCAGTGTGGGCCTTCTTGCCCACCTCAGGGTTCTCGAGCGTGACCGCAGGATCACGGGGACAATGCGTGAGCCGGAGTCGATGGCCCGTGACTGGGTCGTGCAGTTCCCCGGCGAAGAGTTCGAGGTGTCAGCCCGGTTGACCGGGGACGGCATCGTCTGGAGGACCGGCGAGCGCGACATCACGGTGACGAGTTCCTGGAGTCCGGGCCAGACACTGTTTCAGGGCGAGGTGGAAGGTCTCCCCGCCGTCGTCCAGGTGTTGCGCAAGGGGACGTCGTGGGAGCTTTCGCATGCCGGCGTCAGCGAGCAGATGACAGTTCTTTCGGGCGGGGCGGCGAAGCTGTTGTCACGGATGCCGGCAAGACCCTCTGCCGATCTCTCCCGTCTTGTCACCTCGCCAATGCCAGGGCGGATCGTCGATCTTGCGGTCGGGGAAGGTGACGTAATCGAGACGGGTCAGATGCTCGTCGTCATTGACGCCATGAAGATGGAGAACGTGCTGCGGGCGGAGCGCTCCGGCGAAATCGCCAAGGTCCATGTCGCTGTCGGCGACTCGGTTTCCGTCGATTCCACCCTCCTCGAGTACGCTTCCTCGTGACCGTCGGTCCGGGTCACGAAAGACGGGTGCGCGTGACGGTCACCGGTCGCGTGCAGGGCGTGTGGTACCGGGCCTGGACGGCCGAGGAAGCGCGCGATCTCGGCCTCGACGGCTGGGTTCGCAACCGCAGCAACGGTTCGGTGGAAGCGGTCCTCGCCGGCAGCCGGAAGGATGTCAATACCATGCTGCTCCTCCTGAAAGAGGGCCCGCCGCTGGCCGTTGTCGAGACGGTCGTCTGCGAATCGTTCAGGGGAGAAGTGGAGCGCGGTTTCGCTCAACGCCCCACTTTGTGAAACACGTCCCGGAACGTCTCTTCCATGGCCGTGCGCAACGCATCGCCGTCAACCTCGATACCGAGCGCCGCCAGGGATGTCACGCCGTGTGACCTGATGCCGCAGGGCACGATGCGGCCGTAAGACGCGAGATCCGGGGCCCGGTTGATGCTGATCCCGTGATACGTCACCCAGCGGCGCACGCGGATGCCGATGGCCGCGATCTTGTCCTCGCGTCCGCACGCGTCGACCACCCAGACACCGACACGGTCCCGGCGGCATTGACCTGTCACACCGAAGCGCTCCAGCGTCCGGATAATCCAGGTTTCAAGGTCTCCGACAAAGGCATGCAGGTCGTGTCCCCGGCGGGCGAGATCGAGCATGACGTAGGCAACCTGCTGTCCTGGCCCATGCCAAGTGTAGCGGCCACCACGCCCGGTGCGGTAGACCGGAATGTCACCGGATTCGATGAGTTCGTCATCCCGCGCGCTCGTTCCCGCCGTGAAGAGGCTCGGATGTTCGAGCAGCCATACCGTCTCCGGCGCCTCGCCCGCGCGAATGCCGGCAGCCGTCTCCTCCATGGAACGCACCGCATCCGGATAGTCCACCGGCCGGTCGCTCACCTTCCAGCGAACAGATGTCATGGGCGCCAACCTAGCAGATCACTCATGCCACCCGGAACCTGCCTGCTCCTGATCAATGGTCCACAATCAAACATGTCGACAAATCCGTGTTTCATCGACACGTCAATGACACATGTCGGCGGTATCGACTTGACTGTCCGAATCTGACGCCAGCTCCCTATGCAAGGACACACGTCATCCGTCCAAAGGCATGCCCGGACACGACACCTGCAACAATCAGTGAAGGTGCATCCGCTGCCGATCGATGATACACACCCTTGCCACGGTCGCATGTGTCGATGTATTTGCATTTTATCGACACGTTAAGGACGCATGTCGATGGCATCGACACGCCTGGAGAGCGCATCGACATGACCTTCGATCCCGGTCGTCCCTTCAATGACCTTCCGAACCTGCCGCCGGCATATCAGACCGAGACACACGCCGTCCTTCGCAGCTGTATTGCTGCGCGCACGGCACTGGAGGAGCTCCGGGTCTCCGGGAGGTTTATCCCGAACCAGGCCATGTTGATCAACTCGATCCCTCTGCTCGAAGCGCAGGCGAGCTCCGAGATCGAGAACATCGTCACGACGACTGACCGGCTGTTCCGCCATGCCAACGACGCCACGGGTCAGGCGGACCCGGCCACCAGAGAGGCTCTGCGTTACCGCACGGCCCTCTACCGCGGATTCACGATGCTGAAGCGCAGGCCGGTTTCGACCGCCATGGCGGTCGAAGTCTGTCGAACGATCAAGGGAGTCGAACTCGATATTCGCAATACGCCTGGAACCACGTTGATCAATGATGCAACCGGCGAGGTCATCTACACCCCACCTGAGGGAGAGGACCTTCTCCGGCGAAAGCTGTCGAACTGGGAGCACTACATTCACGAAGGAGGAGAACTCGACCCGCTGATCCGGCTTGCTGTCATGCATTATCAGTTCGAGGCAATTCACCCGTTCGTTGACGGAAACGGTCGGACAGGACGCGTGTTGAACCTGCTCTATCTCGTCGACAAGGGCCTGCTCGACATTCCCGTGCTCTACCTCAGCCGGCACATCATCCGGAACAGGGCGCTCTACTATCGGTATCTGCGCGAGGTGACGACGCGGCATGCCTGGGAAGCCTGGATCCTGTTCATTCTCGAGGCTGTCAGGACGACAGCCGAATGGACCACGGGAAAAATCAATGGGATCCGGGAGCTTCTCGACGAGACGGCCGATGCAGTGCGCCAGGAACTGCCGAAAACATACTCCCGAGAACTGGTCGAATTGGTCTTCGTTCAACCCTACTGCCGAATCAGCGATGTGGTGGCCTCAGACATTGCCAGACGTCAGACAGCCGCCATCTACCTGAAGTCCCTCACAGCCGAAGGCATCCTCGAGGAAATCAGGGCGGGACGCGAAAACCTCTACATCAACCGGCCCCTCCTGGCGCTCCTTGCTGAAGCAGAGTGAGCATGCCCGACTACGCTCTCGGCATCATGGCTGCCAGACCTGTCCACAGTGACCTGTCAACGAAACCGGCCGGCCCGGTCCAGGAGACCCGGGGGCGGCGGTCAAGCCGCCGCCCGCCGCGTGGTCTTGCGAGAGGCGCTACTCGCTCTTCGTGATCAGCTCCCATCTCAGGCTGGCTTCCTCGATCGGCTGGAAGCCGTCGACATTCGCGGCGTACGCCCGGGTGATGTTGAAGTGGAAGGGAATGAGCGAGCCACCCTCTTCGAACAACTGCTGCTGGAGCATGCCGTAGAGCGCCTTGCGCTTCTCGAAGTCCGGTTCCCCGGCCGCTGCGTCGAGATTGGCGTCGAACTCGGCATTGTTCCAGTTGTTTTCGTTCCACGAAGAATCGCTGCGCCAAGAAGCAGGGTGTTGCGGAGCCGGATTTCGACGAGTCCGGAGATAGGCTTGTTGCGTCGAATCGAGATACCCAGATCACCCTGGAGCGCGCCGCCTGCCCAAGCAACGAATCGCTCGTGGGCCGGCCGATCGAGGCCAAAGTCCTGGCGGCATTTTTCGAGTCTGGTTTCCAGAACGGTTTCACGACCCAGATAGGCGGTGCAGGCATCGCCGGGCAGTGCTTCCACCGGCGACGGTGAACACCGCATAGATCCGGGACGGAATTGCAAAGGCCACAACGGAGCACTATCGTTTCGCAACACCGTCCTCTCCAGCGGATCGCAAGGCAGCATGCCGAAAACCTACGTTCGACTTGACGAGGTCTCGGCCACGTTGCCGAGCGCCTTCTACTACGATCGTGTTCACCACGAACGTGAGCTCAGGCAGATCTGGCACAAGGAGTGGTTGTTGGTCGGAAGGGCGGACAAGATAGCGGCAGTCGGGGACTATCAGGTCGTCGAGGTCGGTGACCAGAGCGTCATCGTGACCCGTGGTAGCGATCACCGGTTACGGGCCTTTCACAATACCTGCCGACACCGCGGCTCGATTCTTTGCCAGAATTCGCATGGAAACTTTCGAGGGCGGCGAATTGTGTGCCCCTATCATGCGTGGACCTACTCGCTGGAAGGGGAGCTGACAGCAACACCCTGGCGCCTCGAGGGCGGAGGCTTCGATGCCACCAGATTCCCGCTCTATGACGTCGCTGTCGGGGAGTGGGCGGGGTTTGTCTTCATCAATCTGGACGAAAGCGCGGCCCCGTTCGGCGACCAGACACTCGCCGACACTCCCGCCCTCCTGGCTAACTGGAACCTGGGGGAGACCGTCACCGCTCATACGTTGACGTTGGACCTCGAGTGCAACTGGAAGGCGTTTTGGGACAACTTCAATGAGTGCCTGCATTGTCCCATCGTGCACCCGGAGCTCTGCCGCATCGTGCCCCAGTTTCGCGAGGGCCTGGCAACCGGCAATGTCGTACGCGGAGATGGCGACACCAGTTCGCCCCTCGTTGAGGGCGCCGTCACGTGGAGTGTCGGCGGCAAGACCGAACTGCCGTGGTTCGAAGGACTGACCGAACGCGAGCAGAGTGCCGGAGCGACATTCGGCGTCTTCCCGCCGAGCGGCTATGTGGTCGTACACGTGGACTACGCCAGGTTGGTACATTTGCTTCCCACTGGCCCGGAGCACACCCGACTCACGGTGTCGTGGCTGGTCCCGCCGAAAACCATGGAGCATCCCGCTTTCTCGGTGGAAAAGTTGATCGAACTCGGTGAAACCGTGGTTCGCGAAGATGGCCGGGCAAGCGAGATCAACCAGATGGGCTTGCGCTCAAACCGGCACAAGTCGGGCGTGCTCGTGCCACAGGAGATCTTCGTGAAGGAGTTTCACGATTGGGTCAGAGAGCGCTTGAACGACGACGACTGAATTCCGGCGACGTTGCGATCATTCGAACCCGCAGATCCGATACAGGATCGGGATCCCTCTCAAGCTGACAAAGTCGCTCCTGCCGATACATCGTCTTGCGACGTACGGGATGATTGGCTATACGTGCGGGCCTGCCCGTCAATGCGGTCGTGGCGGAATTG
>JAJEBJ010000437.1 GCA_022822575.1 Alphaproteobacteria bacterium
AGGTTCGCCAGGGCTGGCAGGTAATCAAGAAGCCAGAAATTCGACATTAGGGGATCGAAGGTGAGGATGACGATCTTGTCGTGCGTCACCCGTCGCATCTCCCGCAAGCCCCTGCGAGCGTCACTCCAGTGGTGAACCGTGAGGACAGCCATCGAGGCATCGAAAACCCTGTCCTCGAACGGCAGGTCTTCGGCGCGAGCCTGAACGACGGTAGTCGCGTCCCGTGGCCGTTGACGGATCATGGCTGCGGACGGTTCCACGGCAGTCACCATGATGTCAGCCGGTTCGTAGGAGCCAGTGCCTGCGCCTACGTTCAATACCGTGTGTGCCTCGGCAAGATGGGCATGGATGGATGCGGCGATTCTCGGATCCGGCCGACGCAGGCGGCGATAGCCGATTCCGATCGTGTCATAGAGCGCGGTCAAAGGGGATTCGCCAGCCTGGCCACGGCCTCCGACCGGCTCTCTTCGCCTTGCCTTCACGTCGACGCGTATTGTCGGGACCATCAGGCGCATGCGCCCGTGACAGGCACGCAGAGGCCATGTTCTCCATCGACACCGCCGGGGGCAGAGGAGGGCTCACGAGGTGCCTACGCCCAGACAATTCTCGATGAAGGAGCAGATGCCAGGCCAGTCATGGGCATGGTGATGGCAGTTCGCCGCGGGTCCAAGGAGGCCCGCCAACCGCCGGTTGGACACATAGTGAATACGGATGACATCACCCGCGAGATCGGCGATATCGCGGTGGTGTTCGGGACTGTCATCGATGAAGAAGGCGGGCCCGGATGTCAGTGAGGCAAGGTGTGCAACGGCCGGCGCCTTGGAACCGTTGTTGGTGATGACAGGGTAGGGCATGCCCTGGCTCCTGAGGGCATGAGCCCTCGCGTCGCGGAACTCCGACCAGATATTGCTGAGAACCACAATCTGCAGGTGGTGGCCCAGGTGCCGCAGGGATTCCGCTGCCCCGTCGACGGCAGCAATGGTCCGTGTGTGGTTCTCGAAGAAGGAGTAGATGAGTGACCTGACTGCCCTCGCCTCCACGGCCTCGCCGGTGCGATCGTCGATGATGTTGCCGTTGAGCCGGAAAGAGGCCCACGAAAAACTCAGACCACGGCTGTTCAGGAAACTCTCGAAGCCTTCCATGAAGGCAAAGAGCACTTCGTCGGCGTCACTGATGAGAAGAGGGCGACCGGGATCGATGCCGAGAGCGTTCAGCTCATCCTGCATCTGTGTCAAGAAGCAATACCGCGCCTACTTCAGTCGGGCTTCCTTGAACACCACGTGCTTGCGCGCCACGGGGTCGTACTTGCGGAACGAGAGTTTCTCCGTCTGCGTGCGCGGGTTCTTCTTGGTCACGTAGTAGTAGCCCGTGTCGGCGGTGCTCTCGAGTTTCACGAGAATGGTGGTCGGCTTGGCCATGGTTCGCCCGCTCCGGCAAGTCGACGGGACACTAGGGAAGACCCGGCGGACATGTCAAGGTTCCGGATGTCCCGTCGGCGAAAGGCTGCAGGGCGTGGATGATGCGGCCACCGGGAGACACGTGGCGGGCACGTGTGCCAGTCACCGGAAACGGCTCGTACATCCCGGTCTCTGCCCGCATGGTCTCGTTGCCAGGGGCTCAGATGGCGATTGAGCGGGGTGGTCGGATCGTGAGCCGCTGATGATGATCCTGCGCATGACCGAGATCGAACGGCTGTTGCGGGCATGACCCGCCCGCGCCTCCGAGGCGTTCCGGTTGACCCAGTTCTGCAGCGGCCTGCCACCTCGGCGGTCAGCCGCGCCGCGCCAGCCAGAACCTGGCGATCCAGACTGGCAGGCTCAAGAGCACGGCCCAGGCAGCGATTGCCACCGGTCCGAGCAGGCCTGCGAACACGGCGCTGGCCACCGTCAGGACGCCCAGCACGATACCTGTCACCCATGCTGAGCGGCGGTAACCGAGACGCCAGACGCTCCGGCAGCCAAGGGCCAGCGGCAGTCCGCAGAGCGCGACCGGGACCAGCGATCCCAGGGCCGCGAGCAACTCCCCGGAATTCACGAACGCACCGCTCGACGCTCCGAACCGGATTGCCGCCTGAGCGGTCACTCCGGCCGGCAGCCAGAGCAGCGCCAACAGCCAGAAGCCGCGCCGCGGAATCCGCATCCGTCCGTCCATGTCTCAGCGATGCCCCGGGCAGCGCCGCAAGGCAAGCAAGATCGATTTGCTTGCACGGGGGAGGCGGAGTGGCGGGCGAAGATCCCGTCAGAACCAGAGATCAGCCAACTGCGTTCTCCGAGACACTTGCGTCAGTCGCGGCAAGGAAGCAGGTGAAACTCGGCATTCTCACATCCCTGCCTGCAGATCGTTCATTCCGGGCAATGGAACGTCGGCCGGTGGCAGCGGTGCGCGTCCGAGAATCATGTCGGCTGCCTTTTCTCCGATCATGATGGAGGTGGCATTGGTGTTGGCGTTGACGATGCTCGGCATGACGGAGGCGTCGACAACGCGCAAACCCTCGATGCCGTGAACCTTCAGTGCCGGATCGACCACCGCCAGGGCGTCATGGCCCATCCGGCAGGTTCCCGCCAGATGGAAGTCGCCGGCCACGTTGTCGCGGAGATAGGCTTCGATGTCGCCGGGTGAACGGACATCCGGGCCAGGGTCGATTTCCTGAAGGTCGTGGGTCTGGTGGGCCGGACGGGAGACGATGTCGCGGCTGATGTCGAGGGACCGTTTCATGCGCTCGAGGTCCGCGGCTGTCGAAAGAAAGTTCGAGACAATGCGGGGAGGATCGTCGGGCCTGGCGCTGCGCAGCCGAACCCAGCCACGGCCGTCGACACGCGTCGGGCCCAGGCAATAGGTGAAGCCGTGGCTCCCGGGCAGGACCTCGCCCTCATGGGTGAGCAGGACGGGCAGGAACTGGATCAGCATGTCCGGATGGGAAAGCGAGGGTTCCGTGCGCAGCCACGCACAGGTTTCGATGTTGTTGGTGGCGCCGGGCCCCGTGTGGGTCGCCAGCCATCGAAGACCGGTATAGGCCATCATGTGCGGCTTCATGTAGCGGCTCATGGAGACGGGTTGTTCGACGCGGCATTTCATGTAGATGATCGGGTGATCCTGAAGGTTCTCTCCGACACCCGGAAGGTCGACCCTGACATCGATGCCATGGTGACGCAGTTCTTCAGCCGGCCCGATGCCCGAGAGCTTGAGCAGGTGCGGAGAGCCGATGGCGCCGCCGGCAAGGACGATCTCCCGGGTGGCTCGAACGGTGTCGCTGCCGCCGCCGTTCCTGCGCACGGTGATGCCCGAGGCTCGGTTGCCCTCGATCGTGATGGCGGTGGCCAGTGTCCCAGTCTCGAT
>JAJEBJ010000040.1 GCA_022822575.1 Alphaproteobacteria bacterium
CTGGCAACGCGACATTGAACGGGCATGAATTCCCGGTTGCTCTGGACGTGCGGCATGAAGGCGTATGACTACATCATTGTTGGCGCCGGTTCCGCGGGCTGCGTGCTCGCCAACAAGCTCAGTGCCGGCGGGCGCCATTCGGTTCTCGTGCTCGAGGCGGGCCCGATGGACCGCTATCTGATGATCCACATTCCGGCCGGATCCTACCGCGCCTACAAGGATCCCCGGATCAACTGGAACTACATGACGGAGCCCGAAACCGGGCTGCGGGGCCGTCAGGTGGAGATGCCGCGGGGCAAGGTGGTCGGCGGTTCTTCGTCGATCAACGGCATGGTCTACATGCGGGGACATCCGCTGGATTACGACCGATGGGCAGACGAACTCCGACTTGACGCGTGGCGTTACGCGGAATGTCTTCCCTACTTCAAGGCCGGCGAGACCAGCGATCGCGGGGCCAGTGACTGGCGGGGTGGCGACGGTCCGCTGGGCGTCACGAAAGGCACCTCGGACAATCCGCTCTATCACGCCTTTCTCGAAGCGGGCGCGAAGGCCGGTCAGGGCACGACAGACGATCCCAACGGCTATAACCCGGAAGGGGTCTCTCGCCTTGACCGCACCACCAGCAACGGACGCCGGTGCAGTGCTGCCATCGCCCATCTGCACCCGGCGCTTTCACGCGCCAACCTCGACCTGATCACGGGCGCAACGGTCGAACGGATTGCCATCAGCGGCAATCGCGCCTGCGGGGTCACCTTCTCTCACGGTGGAGAACGCCGCACGGTCGAGGCCGAACGGGAGGTGATCCTGTCCGGAGGCGCGTTCAACTCGCCCCAGGTCCTCATGCTTTCGGGCATCGGACCTGCCGATCATCTGCGCGAGCTTGGCATCGAGGTCCGTTGCGATCTTCCGGGGGTTGGCCGGAACCTGCAGGATCATGCCTCGGTGACGATCACGTGGGCATGCACTCGATCATTTCCGGTGCACCGGATCGACCGCCCGTTCAACAGGTTGCTGGCGGGTGTCAGGTGGTTCCTGACGCGCCGGGGACTTGCTGCGTCCAATCACTTCGAGGCCGGAGGACTCATCCGAAGCAATCCGAACGTTGACTATCCCAACCTGCAGTATCATTTCGGGTCAATCGGGTACGAGCACGAGGGGACGACGTTCAGACTGAAGCAGGCGTTCACGCTCCAGGTGGATCAACTCAGACCGAAGAGTCGGGGACACATGGCGCTGAAGTCCGCCGATCCCGGCGCGAGCCCGGCGATGTTCTTTCACTACCTCAGCGATCCTCATGACCTGCGGGAACTCGTCGAGGGCGTCGGGAAGATGCGGGATCTCGTCGCCCAGGCGCCCTTCGACGAGTTGCGCGGCGTCGAGCTTGAGCCGGGAACCGACGTCAGGACAGACGCGGAAATCGCGGAGGCGGTGCGCGCGCTCGCCACCACGGATTTCCATCCCTGCGGGACCTGCCGCATGGGCCATGACGCCGATGCCGTGGTCGATTCCGAACTCAGGGTGCACGGCATGGAGGCCCTGCGCGTGGTCGATGCTTCGGTCATGCCGCGCGTGGTCAGCGGCAATCTCAACGCGCCGACCCAGATGATCGCCTCGCGCGCCGCCGACTGGATACTCGGCACGCCACAGCTCGAACCTTTCGAGGCCCGTTTCGCATTTCGGGAAGCGGTTCCGGCATGACCGCGGTCCCCTTGTCGCCAACATGCCTGGCCTGAACCGGAGAGGAACTGATGGACATAACGCAAGTCAAACGCTCGGCACTCGACTGGGTCGAGGCCCACCGTCAACAGCTCTCGGACTGGCACGCGGCGATCTGGGACCTGCATGAGCCGGCCTGGCGGGAATACAAATCGGCGGCCTGGTACGTCGACCGCCTGCGCCGCGAGGGATTCGAGGTCGAGGAGGGATCAGGGGGCATGCCGACGGCCTTCTGCGCCACCTGGTCCAACGGTGACGGACCGACGATCGGCTCCTATGCGGAGTACGACGCGGTTCCCGGCAACAACCAGGACCGCGTTCCCTGGCGCAAGCTGCGCGACGGCACTCATCACGCCGCCGCCGGGCATACCGATCCCCATTCCGCCCTCGGCGTGTCCGCCCTGGGCGGCATTCTGGCAGCCAAGGCGGCCATGGAGCGGCACGGAACCGGAGGACGGCTCAAGTTCATGGGCGAGCCGGCCGAGAAGGTGTGCGGATCCAAGCCTGTCCACGCGGCGAAAGGGTACTACGACGACATGGACGCAGCGGTATCGTTCCATCCCTCCTACGGGACCCTGCGCACCAACACCTGCATTCTCGACACCCACTGCGGCAGCTACTGGAGCCGTATCTACAGCTTCATCTGCGATTCTCCGGAGACGTGGAAGAGCGTCGGCGCCCCCGGTCCGTCGACGGCCCATACCATCGCCCGGGCGCCTGGAGCCAACGATGCGCTGTGCCTGATGTACACGACCACCAAGTACACGAAGGAATCGATGCTGCCGCACACCGGCACGTGGACACTGAACGAAGCATTGCTGGCGACCGGCAATGCGACGAGTGACAACCTGGCGCCGCGATTCAGCCAGATCCAGTATTCCTGGAGGTCGCCGACGCTGGAGATGCAGCAGCGCATCGCCGACGTGCTCGACCGGAATGCCGAACATGTCGCCGCCATGACCCACTGCCGCCTGGAATCCCACTGGGTGACGAAGACGCGGGTCGGGCTGCCCAACCACGCGATGGCCCGTCTTGCCTATGCGAATCTCGAACTGGTTGGCGGACCGCAGTGGGATGAGGAGGCCAGGTCCTTCTGCCGGGAGCTGCAGAAGAACCTCGGGATCGAACCCATGGAGGAGCCTGTCCTCGACGAGATGACCGATCTCTGCCCTCCCGAGAAGGGTGAGGCGCAACTGCGCGCAATCCTGCCGCCGTGGCAGCTCAACTACACCTCCGACGACTATGTCGACTGGACATGGCACACACCCACGGTCCGCCTCATCGTTGGCCGCTGCACCCTGAAGGCTCCCGAGGGCTACACCTATCCGGACTGGTCATGGAATGCTCTGGGTGGCCATGCGCCGACCATCGATCCGACCATCATGTGTGCGGCGAAAGTGATCGGCGCGACAATCGTCGACCTCCTCTCCGAACCGCGGCTCCTCGAGGAAGCGCGCGCCGAATTCGAGGAGAGGACCGGTGGCGGCATCGGTGGATCGTCCTGGGTGGCGCCGCTGTTGCCGCGCGACTTCCGGCCACCGGTCGGCTTCGCCTGGCCGGAGTATGTCACGACGGCGCGCGGCGAAAGCTGGTACGTGCCGGAGACCGCCTGACGTCAGCCGTCGCGCCGCCATGCGGCGAGGGCGCCGTTGAAGCGGTCGAGATAGTCCGCCGTATAGGCGACATAGTCGACGTCCAGGGACGAGTGGGTCTCCTGGACCATGCTCCACATCGCCTCGCGCAACAGCGATGCGCAGGCCAGCGCCCCGAGGCGCCGCCTCACGTCGTCGGTGACGGGCCGGTCCAGAACCAGTTCCGCAACCTTCTCCAGGCTTGCGGCGTCGAGATGACTGTTGGAGGCAAGGTTGGCGATGTCGAAGAGGGCCGTGTTGTAGCCGGCGTACTCCCAGTCGACGAGCCACAGCCTCTCGCCGTCATCGAGGAAGTTCGCTGCCAAGAGGTCGTTGTGGCAGAGCACCGGACTGATCGGACCGACGGCCGCTTCCAGGTCCTGTGCTGCCCCCAGAAGCTGCGGCACCTCCGCCAGCAGGCGATGGCGGTCGTCGTGGAGACGGTGCCCGTAGTCGCGGATGACGTGGAAAACCCAAAAGAACGGGGCCCGGCCGCGAAGATGACCCGCCCCGTCGCGGTGGAGGCGGGCCAGCAGGTCCGCAATGCGTTCGAGATTGCGGGGATCACGCACATCGGCATCGCCGAAGGTGTGGCCGTCGATCCAGCGCACCACCAGGACACCCCTGGCTGTGAAATGGACCTCAGGGGCGATCCCCGCCGCGTGCGCTGCTCGGCTGCAGGCGGTCTCGTAGGTCCGGCGGATGCCGTGGACTGGAATGTTGCCGCCCACCCGCACCAGGAAACTCTCTTTGCCGTCGTCGACGCGGAAGTTGAGGTTGGTGATGCCCCCCTCGATCGGGCGGGGTGTGACCGGTCCGTTCCAGCAGGGCAGCCCCGCGGCCCTGGCAACTGCCTCGTCAGGCGTCATGGTGATCGTCTCCCGTTGCCGCGGCGTAACGCGGCGTGTCCGTGGCGGCGGCCGGCTGGCCGATATCAGCGAGGCGGCCCTCGATGGCGTCGGTCTCGAGGCGAATGAGGCCACCGTTGCGGAAGACGAGGGATACGGAACCGGCCGCCTCCCGTTGGCCCTCGCTGACGATGGTCATCAACTCGGCATCGCCTTCGCCTCCCAGGCCATCGAGGTCCCAGGTGTCGACCCTGGCGACGCGGTCGAGAACGAGCGCGCAGTCGACCTGCATGCCCTCGCCGCCAGGGAATTCGTAGCAGAAACGCCGGAACAGGGCGGCGAATCGGTGATCCTTCTCCACCCAGGTGACCTCGGAAAGAGGCATGCGCGCGCTCTGCAGCACGGTGGCGAAGACCTCCAGATCGTCGTCGTCGACAGCCTTGAGGCGCAACGGCCTCATGTCAGCCTGGAATCCTCTCGATCACGGCTCCGCATCCGGAGAGTTTTTCCACAAGTCGTTCGTAGCCTCGGTCGAGGTGATAGACGCGGTTGACCATGGTTTCACCTTCAGCGACCAGCCCGGCAAGGATCAGGCAAACGGAAGCCCGGAGATCCGTGGCCATGACCGGAGCGCCCTTCAGCCTGTCGACTCCCCGGACGATGGCCGTTCCGCCACTGACCTCGATGTCCGCTCCCATGCGCATCAGTTCGGGCACGTGCATGAACCGGTTCTCGAAGATGCTCTCGTGAATTCGGGATTTGCCGGATGCCGTGGTCATGAGCGCCATGAACTGTGCCTGGAGGTCGGTGGCAAAGCCGGGGAAGGGGCGGGTCGTGACATCCACTCCCGTGAGGATGCCGTCGGTGCGTCTCACATCGATACCGCCATCCCGGCTGTCAATTGAGACACCTGCCTGGCGCAGTGCGGCGGCGACATCGCCGAAATGGTCCTCCGTGGCTCCGGCGAGTCGGAGGTGCCCGCCGGTGGCAGCCGCAGCCATGGCATAGGTGCCGGCCTCGATGCGGTCGGGAAGCATGCGATGGGTGGCGCCTCCCAGGCGGGCGACGCCGTTGATGCGGATCTCGCTGGTTCCGGCGCCGGTGATGTCGGCGCCCATGGCATTGAGACAGTCGGCAAGGTCGCGGATTTCCGGTTCCATGGCGGCATTGCCGATGAGGGTGGTGCCTCGGGCCAGTGTTGCCGTCATCATGGCGTGCTCGGTGGCGCCCACCGAGACCTGCGGGAAGGTGAATTCAGCACCTTCAAGGCCGCCCGGCGCCTCGCCCACGAGATATCCCTCCTTCAGTTCGATTGTTGCGCCGAGCGCCTCGAGTCCGGCGATGTGGAGATCGACCGGACGCGTGCCGATGGCGCAACCGCCGGGGAGCGAGACCTCGGCGTGACCGCACCGGGCAAGAAGCGGGCCGAACACCAGGATCGAGGCTCGCATCTTGCGGACCAGGTCATAGGGTGCGGTCATCGACGTCAGCGATGAGGCATCCAGTGCCATGCATCCGTCACCGTTCCCCTCCACACGAACGCCGAGTTCGGCGAGCAGATGAGCGAGAACGCTGACATCCACCACGTCCGGCTGATTCGAGAGAACGAGGGGTTCGTCGCTCAGCAGGGAGGCGACCATGAGCTTGAGCGCCGTGTTCTTGGCGCCCGCGATGGTGATCGTGCCTTCGAGTGGCCTGCCACCCTCAAGGCGTATCCTGTCCACGTCGCTGCTCCCGGAATCCCTGGCGCCGCCCTCATAGACCTTCTGGGTCGCGACAAGTCAACCGTGACCCTGTGGTTGAATCGTGGCCTTGCGGCCTGTCGCGTTCGCGGGTGTTCTCCTCGCCGGTGTCCCGCTGGTCTGGCCGGCAGCGCACCCGGGACTGTTCCTTGCGCCGCTTGAGGTTGGCGCGCAGGGCCTTGGCAAGGCGTCTTTCCCTGGAATCGGGCGTTCCGGCTCCCCTGCCCACGATCAGCGCCCCCGAACTTGTTTCCGCCAGTTCACTGTGGCAGGTTCCGGCCGCCTGTCAGGCGCCATGCCGCCGTAGCTCAGTGGTAGAGCGCACCCTTGGTAAGGGTGAGGTCCTCAGTTCAATCCTGAGCGGCGGCACCACACTCCCGACATTATCCGATCCCGTGTCCCGGCACCATGGCCGCAACGGATTGAATGTGGCGGCATGAGGTGCGTTATGGTGACGGTTTCTCCAGGGAGGCGGCCGCCATGATGCTGACCCCGACAGAGCTCGAACGCATGACCATTTTTGTCGTGGCCGAGATGGCAAGGCGGCGCAAGGCGCGTGGTCTCAGGCTCAATCACCCTGAAGCCCATGCCTACATTGCCGACACCCTGCTTGAGGGGGCGCGGGAAGGGCGCAGTGTCGCCGACCTTGCTGGCTGGGGCGCAACGCTGCTCTCCAGCGATGACGTGATGCCGGGCGTGGCGGCACTGTTGCCGATCGTGCAGGTCGAGGGCCTCTTTCCGGACGGCGCCAAACTCATCACGGTGCACCAGCCCATCCGTCCGCATGCCGATGGCGCCCAACCGGGAGAGGTGATGACCCCGGATTGTGATATCACCCTCAACGCCGGTCGCCGGCAGGTCGGTCTTGTGGTGCTCAACACGGGCGATCGGCCAGTCCAGGTGGGAAGCCACCATCATTTCTTCGAGGCCAATCCCGAGCTCGACTTCGATCGCGAGGCGGCATTCGGCATGCGCCTCGACATCGCGGCCGGAACGGCGGTGCGCTTCGAACCCGGCGAGAGCCGCACTGTCACCCTGGTGGCCTATGGCGGTGACGGCGTGGTGAGCGGGTTCAATCGCCTTGTCGAAGGATCCCTGGACGACGCGGATGTCCGCGAAGGGGCTCTGCGACGAGCCCGCAATCGCGGCTTCAGGGGGGCGTGACATGACCACCATGTCGAGGGCGCACTATGCCGGAACCTACGGGCCCACCAAAGGTGATCGCATCAGACTTGGCGACACGAGTCTCGTGGCTGCAGTCACCAGGGATCTCCTCGTGGCGGGAGACGAACTGACCACCGGGGCGGGAAAGAGCTATCGGGACGGCATGGGAATGGACTCCGGTGCCCGCCACGACGGGGGAGCCCTCGATCTCGTCATTCACAACGCGCTGGTGATTGATCCCGTGATCGGAATTGTGAAGGCCGATATCGGTGTGCGTGAAGGCCGCATCGCCGGGATTGGCAAGGCGGGCAATCCGCGAGTCATGGATGGTGTCCATCCCGAACTGGTCTGTGGACCCTCGACCGTCGTCGCCCACGGCGAACGCCTGATCGCCACGCCGGGCGGAATCGATGTCCATGTCCACTTCAAGTCCCCCGATCTGGTGCGTCATGCCCTGGCCACCGGCCTCACCACCCTCGTGGGTGGTGGCCACGGGCCGCTCTTCAGCATCGATTCCGGTGGCGCCTGGACAACCGGGCGCATGCTGCAGGCCACCGACGCCCTGCCGATGAACTTCGGTTTTCTCGGGCGCGGCAGCACGAGCCGGGCCTCAGGCATACTCGAACACGTCGCATCCGGCATCATCGGCATCAAGGTGCACGAGGACTACGGGGCGAGCCCGGCAGCAATTGACACGGCACTCGCCGTTGCCGACGACGTCGACTTCCAGGTGCAGCTCCACACGGACACGCTGAACGAATCGGGCTTTTACGAATCCACCATGGCGGCCATCGCCGGCCGCACCATCCACATGTATCACACGGAGGGTGCCGGCGGAGGCCATGCCCCGGACATCATCCGCTGCAATGGCGAGGCCCACTGCCTGCCGTCCTCGACCAATCCGACCAATCCCTTCACCGTCAACACCTTCGATGAACACCTCGACATGGTGATGGCGGTGCATCACCTGTCAGCGGATTCTCCCGAGGACGTGGCCTTCGCCGAGAGTCGGATCCGTCGCACCACCACGGCGGCCGAGGACATCCTTCACGACCTCGGGGCGATTTCCATGTTCGGCTCCGACAGCATGGGCATGGGCCGGGTGAACGAGGTCGTGGCCCGCTGCTGGCAGCTGGCCAGCAAGATGAAGGACCAGCGCGGGCCCCTCGATGGCGAACCGGTGGAGGATGCCGACAACGCCCGAATCCTCAGATATCTCGCCAAGTACACGATCAATGCAGCCCGGGTTTTCGGCATCGATCACGAGGTGGGAAGTCTGGAGACCGGGAAGATGGCTGACATCGTTCTGTGGAAGCCGGCCTTCTTCGGGCTCAAGCCGCAGACCGTGATCAAGGGCGGCTTCACCGCCTTCGCGGCCATCGGCGATGCTGCGGCAAGCATCAGCCATGCCGACCCGGTTCTCGAAAGACCCGCCTGGGGCATGTCCGGTCGCGCGCCATCGTCCATCGCGACAACGTTCGTTCACTCCTCGTCCATCGGGCAGGATCTGGCGGGCAGGCTGGACCTGGCGAAGCCCCTCACGGCGATCGGACCGACGCGCCGGCTCACCAAGGCCGACATGCTCCACAACGACGCCCTGCCGGAGATCCGCGTCGATCCACAGACATTCGAGGTCATGGTCGACGGCCAGGTAGCCTGGTGCGAACCGGTGG
>JAJEBJ010000484.1 GCA_022822575.1 Alphaproteobacteria bacterium
TCGTCGGCCCGATAGATCTGCCGGGCGATGGTCCGGATCTTCTCCTCGAGCGGCATGTCATCGGGATAGAGTGGCCGGAAGTCGGCGGTTCCGCTCTCGGCCAGTTCCACCACGGCCTCGGCGAGGTCGACAGCGCCGGCGCCACCGTTGGCCCAGTGGGTGGCTTCGACACAGCGCACGCCCTCGGCGGCGCACAAGTCAAGCAGCGTCGACACCTCGGCATCGGTGTCGGCGGAGAAGCGATTGACGGAGACGACGGCCGGCACCCCGAACCTCGCCACGTTGGAGATATGCCGCTGCAGGTTCGCAAAGCCTCTCTCGACGGCTGCGACATCCTCCCTTGCCAGCTCCTCGCGGGCGACCCCGCCGTGCATCTTCAGCGCCCGGATGGTGGCGACGATGACCACGGCATCCGGCGACAGTCCCGCCTTGCGGCACTTGATGTTGAAGAACTTTTCGGCTCCGAGATCGGCGCCGAACCCGGCTTCCGTTACCACATAGTCTGCCATGCCGAGGGCGCTCGAGGTGGCGAGCACGGAATTGCAGCCGTGGGCAATGTTGGCGAAGGGTCCTCCGTGCACGAAGGCGGGATTGTTCTCCAGGGTCTGCACGAGATTGGGCTTGATGGCATCCTTGAGGAGCGCCGCCATGGATCCCTCGGCATTGAGGTCGCGCGCCGTGACAGGTGTTCTCTGCCGCGTGTGGGCGACGATGATGTTGCCGAGCCGCCGCTTGAGATCGTCGATGTCCGTGGCCAGACAGAATATGGCCATGACCTCGGAGGCCACGGTGATGTCAAAGCCGTCCTGGCGCGGAAATCCGTTGGCGACCCCGCCCAGCGAGTTGACGATGGATCTGAGGGCCCTGTCATTCATGTCGACGACACGACGCCATGCCACCCGGCGTTCGTCGATGCCGTGCGCGTTGCCCCAGTAGATGTGATTGTCGACCATTGCCGCCAGCAGGTTGTTGGCGACGCCGATGGCGTGGAAGTCGCCGGTGAAATGGAGATTGATGTCCTCCATGGGCACGATCTGCGCATGGCCACCGCCGGCCGCTCCTCCCTTGACGCCGAACGACGGGCCAAGCGACGGCTCCCTGAGGCAGATCAGGGTCTTGCGGCCGATGCGATTGAGTGCGTCACCGAGGCCCACGGTTGTCGTCGTCTTTCCCTCGCCCGCCGGGGTCGGGGTGATGGCGGTCACCAGAACCAGTCGGCCCTTGTCGCGGTTCTCCAGTCCCTTGATGTAGTCGAAGGAGAGTTTGGCCTTGTCATGGCCATAGGGCTCGAGATGTTCGGCGCCGATTCCCAGCCGGTCCTGGGCGAGTTCGATGATCGGTCTCAGTGTCGCGGCCTGGGCGATCTCGATGTCCGATGCGGGTGTCGACATGATGGGGGTTCCCTCCCGGGGCAATGGTTTTGGTGTGTGAAGAGGTGGCGTTGCCTTCAGGAGGCGATCCGGGTCTCCCGGTCGCCGTTCTCGACTCCCGACACACGCCAGGAGAGGCGCATTTCACCGGCGGTGTTGGCCACCGTTGCCAGGCACGCGTTCACCCGGTGGTCGGGAATGTGGACCGCAAAGCGGGTCACGTAGCGATCGTGGCCGGGCGCCGGAATGCGTTCCGAGTTCATGCGCACGATATTGGCGCCAAAGCCGCCGAAGACCTCCGAGATGCGCAGGATGAGACCCGGTGCGTCAGGTCCGTCGAGCTCGATGCGATGGGTGATGTGCCCGGTCTCGTCATGCACCGCCTGCATGTCGAAGGTCGCGACCGTGACCCTGCCTTCGGCGATGCCGTCGAGAGTCTCGAGGTCCCGCTCGACCGTTGACGTGGCGACTTCGTCGGGAATCTCGGCGATACAGGTGAACTCCGCCATGTCGCCGAGGACGGCAAAGGTCGTGTCGGAGAGATTGGCGTCAAGATCGAAGAGGCGGCCGGCAATGTCGGCCACGAGACCGGCGCGGTCGTGGCAGATGACGGAAATCAGGCAGACGGCGGTCATGCGGCCTCGAGATGCTGCTTGCGTTCCTCGACGATCTGATCTGCCTCGCGTCCGGTCAGCTCCTGGAGATGATCGAACGACATGTCGAAGTATCCCACGCCCTGAGTCAGTGAACGCAGTTCGCTGATGAGCGTGAGGGTCTCGCCCTGGGGCATGTGCGCCGTGACGGTATCCCATTCCTTCCAGCCCTCGCGCGCCTCGAAGCCGAGAATCTGGCCACGCCGTCCGGTGACCAGCTGCTGTACACGGGCGGTGGCCGAATTGGGAGCATGAACGCGTACGGTCATGATCGGCTCAAGGAGCACGGGACTGCAGGACGGCATGCCTTCGCTCATGGCAACGCGTGCCGCCAGCTTGAAGGCCATTTCGTTGGAATCGACGTCATGGTACTTGCCGTCGAAGACCTCCACGGCGATGTCGACCACGGGAAAGCCGAGCGGACCCTGGAGCAGATACTCCTTCACCCCTGCCTCGACGGCGGGAATGTACTGCCTCGGGA
>JAJEBJ010000004.1 GCA_022822575.1 Alphaproteobacteria bacterium
GTGTGGTTCGATTCAGGCTCGACGCACAGCTTCGTGCTCGAGGCGCGCGAGGACCTCACCTGGCCGGCATCGCTCTATCTTGAAGGGTCCGACCAGCATCGGGGCTGGTTTCACTCGTCCCTGCTCGAGTCGTCCGGGACACGCAACCGGGCGCCCTACGACGCCGTCCTCACACACGGCTTCGTTGTCGACGGGAACGGTCGCAAGATGTCGAAGTCGCTCGGCAACGTCATCTCTCCCCAGGAGGTGATCGATCGCTACGGTGCCGACATCCTGAGAATCTGGGTGGTATCGGCCGACTACAGCGAGGACCTGCGCATTTCCCGGGAGATCCTCGACTACCAGTCTCACAGCTACCGCCGTCTGCGGAATACCTTTCGATTCCTGCTCGGGAACCTTGACGCATTCGGGGAGGAGGAACGTCTCGATGTGGCTGCCATGCCGGAACTCGAGCGCTGGGTCCTGCATCGCCTCCATGAAATCGACGGCATCGTCCGCAAGGCCTGCGACGACTTCGACTTCCACACGATGTTCGTCGTTCTGCACGGTTTCTGCGCCACGGATCTCTCCGCCTTCTACTTCGACATCCGCAAGGACGCGCTCTACTGCGACACCGCCGATTCTCTGCGGCGGCGCGCCTGCCGGACAGTGCTCGACACCCTGTTCTCGTGCCTCACGGCATGGCTGGCGCCCATCCTGTGCTTTACGACCGAGGAGGCGTGGCTGCTGCGGTTCCCGGGGGAGCGGGAGAGCGTCCATCGCCGGCTGTTCCCGGATGTGCCGCAGGACTGGCGCGACGATGAACTGGCGGCACGCTGGGAGTCCGTGCGGCGGGTCCGCCGGGTGGTGACCGGCGCCATGGAGGTCGAGCGCCGCGACAAGCGCATCGGTTCGAGTCTCCAGGCCCACCCGGTCATTCACGTGTTGCCCGAGGATCTGGCCATCGTCGGCAAGCTGGACATGGCAGAAATCGCCATTGCATCCCGGGTCACGTTGCAGGAGGGCAGTGGACCCGGTGACGCCTTCCGCCTCGAGGACGTGGCCGATGTCGCCGTCGAGGTCGGACTGGCCACGGGCAGACGCTGCGAGCGCTGCTGGAAGGTCCTGGACGAGGTGGGAAGCGATCCGGCCCATCCGGACCTCTGCGAACGGTGCACCAGTGCCGTTGCCGGGAGTGGCGCCTGTTGATGAGATGGACTCCGGGAACCGCACTGGGCCTTGCAGTGCTCCTGGTGGTTCTCATTGCCGATCAGGCAAGCAAGGCCTTCATCATCGACTTCATGGCAGAACGCGAATTTCATCCGCTCGACGTCACGTCGCATGTCCGGATCGTCATGGTATGGAACCGGGGAGTCAGCTTCGGCATGTTCTCGCAGGAAAGCGAGATCCTGCGCTGGGGCCTGACTGCCCTCGCCTTCGCCGTCGCCGCCGGCCTGATGGTCTGGGTGGCGCGCCAGAACGGTCTCTGGGAGATCATGGGAGGCGGTCTCGTCGCAGGAGGTGCGGTCGGCAACGCGGTTGACCGCATCTTCCATGGCGCGGTCGCCGACTTCATCGATCTCCATGCCGGCGGCTGGAGCTGGCCAGCCTTCAACATCGCCGATTCGGCCATCACGGTCGGCGTTGGCATTCTTGTCCTCAATGCCTTGTTGGGCCCGGACCGCAGACGTAGGATGCCACCATGATCAAGCGCCTTTGTGTGGCTATGGCCGGTGCCCTCATGATTGCCGGGTGCGGAGATGTGCGGGAGTCCCTCGGACTCATACACAACCCGCCTGACGAGTTCAGGGTGGTATCCCACGAGCCCCTGCAGATTCCCGAGACTCTCGATTCCCTGCCGAAACCGAGCAGCGGAACATCAAGGCCCCAGGAAACGCTGCCGCAGGATGCTGCAGAAGCACTCCTCGGTGGGAACATCGAGTCCACGGGCGCCACAGTTGCCGAGCGTCAGCTCATGGAAGCCGCGGGGACATCTGCCGCCCAACCCGGAATTCGGTCGCTCGTCGATGCCGAACACCGGGCCCTCCTCGATGCCATCACCTGGCTGGACCATCTCAACATCTTTCGCCCGCCTCAGGACCGCACGGCGGTTCTCGTCGATCCAGACAAGGAATCACGGCGCATCCAGGCCGTGGCCGCCCTCGGTCTGCCGATCAACACCGGGGAGTTCACGGAGTCAGTTCTCGAGGAACAGGAAAAGGCCCTTCTCGAGGGCATCTTCTGAGCGATGCTGGCGCGTGCCATGATCCTTGCGGCTGTCAGCCTGCTGATTGCCGCGTGCGACAGGGAAGAGGTTATGGCCGGCAGGGTCGACCGCACCGTCAACATTTCCACCGTGCCACAGATTGTCTCCCTGATCGTGCCACCGCCTTACTCCTTGCGTCCTGAAGTGGATGCACGCGGGGAGTCGGACTCCCTCGTCGAGCGCCAGGAAGAGACCGGTACGGACCTCGGGTCCCTGGAGACGACGGCTGGAGAACTGGATCTTCTCCGGCGCGCCGATGCCGAAACCGCGGACCCGGACATCCGCACGATGATCACACGGGACAACAGTGTTCTCTCGGATGACCCCGAGTTTGTCGACGCCGTGCTCTTCGGCGAGTACCCGTCAACACCGCCCGTTCCGGAAATCATCGAAGAGGATGCCGCCGATGAGGAGTCCGGGACATCGGACGACGAAGGCGGTTTCTGGGACTGGTTCTAGGCCACGCCGCCGCCGGTTCCTGATCACGGCGCGGATGTGTCCACAGCCCGCCGGTTGTGGCGGGCCGGTCGGAGGGGCACCCTGTCCGGCACACTGGACATGGTCGGCTTGGCCGGCATTGAGGGCACGACGCGATGAGCGTGATCAGGCGCCTGAATGAAACAACGGTCAACCGCATCGCTGCAGGCGAGGTAATCGAAAGACCGTCTTCGGTCGTCAAGGAACTGGTCGAGAATGCCATCGATGCCGGCGCCACACGGATAGACATTGACGTCAACGGCGGCGGCAGGGAATCGATTGTGGTGGCTGATGATGGCGCCGGCATGGATGCCGACGACCTCTCCCTCTCGGTCGAACGCCACGCCACCTCCAAGCTGCCGGACGATGATCTGACGGACATCGAAACGCTGGGATTTCGTGGCGAGGCCCTGCCGTCGATCGGTGCCGTCTCGAGAATGCGCATCGTCACGCGCCGCCATGAAGAGTCGTCCGGCCTCGTCATCAGCGTCGAGGGAGGCAGGGTCGGCGCCTCCGCCCCTGCAGCGCGCAATCCGGGAACGACCGTCGATGTCCGGGATCTCTTTTTTGCCACTCCGGCGCGGTTGAAGTTTCTCAAGTCCGAACGGGCGGAGAATGCCGCCGTCGCCGATGTCGTGAAACGTCTTGCGATGGCGCGTCACGACATCGCGATGACACTGACGTTCAACGCCAGGAAGAGTCTCGTCGCCCGCAGTGAACCGGGTGACGGAACGGAGGGTCGGCTGGCCCGTCTCGCCACCGTGCTGGGCAATGACTTCCGGCAGAACGCGGTGCCCGTCGACAGCGAACGCGACAGCATCCGCATCACCGGTTTTGCCGGTCTTCCCACATTCAACCGGGCCAACAGCCAGGGCCAGTTCCTGTTCGTCAACGGACGCCCGGTTCGCGACCGCCTTCTTCTGGGTGCCGTCAAGGGCGCCTACCAGGGCGTTCTGGCGCCCCAGCGCTATCCTGTGGTGGCGCTCTTCATCGACCTTCCGGCCGCAACCGTGGATGTCAATGTTCACCCGGCCAAGGCCGAGGTGCGGTTCCGCGACAATCAGCAGGTTCGCGGCCTCGTGGTGTCCGCCATCCATCGCGCCATCGAGCAGCACGGGCGTCGCACGTCTACAACCGTCTCGCGCGATGCCCTCGCGGCCATGCGCCCGGGCGACACTCCGTTCCCGGGACGCCTCTTCGACCATGCCCGGACAACGGTGACGCCCCAGGCGGCCTGGCGCGGGCCGTCAGGCGGCAGCCTTCCACGGGCCGGGTCACGACCAGAGGGTGACAATGCTGCAGACACCCATCCGCCAAGCACACCGGAAGACATTGAACCGGGCCCGCTCGGCCTCGCCCGCGCCCAGTTCCACGACACCTATGTCGTGGCCCAGACCGGGGACGGCATCGTCATCGTTGATCAGCACGCGGCACACGAGCGTCTCGTTCTCGAGCGCATGAAGGCCGAGATGGCGCAGGAGGGCGTAACGCGCCAGGTGTTGCTCTTGCCGGAGGTAATAGAACTCGATGAGGCCGCCGCCAGCCGTCTTGCGGAACGGCGCGATGAACTGAAGCAGATGGGTCTCGTCCTCGAGCAGTTCGGGCCCGGCGCCGTGGTGGTCCGCGAAGTTCCCGCTCTCCTTGGCGAGGTCGACATCACTGGCCTCATCAGGGACCTAGCGGATGAACTGGCCGAGTCCGACCAGGCCATGGCGCTGTCTGCACACATCGAGCACGTGTGCAGCACCATGGCCTGTCACGGCAGCGTGCGCGCCGGCCGCAAGCTCAAGGTGCCTGAGATGAATGCGTTGCTGCGAGACATGGAAGCCACCCCCAACTCCGGGCAGTGCAATCACGGCCGACCGACGTTCGTCGAACTCAAGCTCGCCGACATCGAACGCCTCTTCGGCCGCCGCTGAACCTCCGGCCCGGCACTGGCCTGCCATTCGGGGCATAACTCAGTTTATGGACATGTTTCTCGAACACCTTCATAGCGAAGGAAGACCAGCCGAGTCCGGCCCAGGGTCCGTTCATCGATTTGCGTGAAACCTTCCGGGGCGTGAAAGGTTGTGGCCTTGGGCTGCTCCACGACAGCCAAGGCACCGGACGTGAGCCAGCCGCTCGTGCGCAGGTTCTCCAACGCCGTACCCGCAAGGTCCGAACGCCAGGGCGGGTCGAGATAGGCGAGATCAACAGGGTGGGGGATGACCGGCAGCGGTCCTGTCGCGTCGCAGCGCAGAAGCGTGGTGTGGCGATCCTCGCCGAGGGAGGCGATGTTCCTCGACGCCGCGTCGAGGGCGGCGGTCGCATTGTCGACTAGGACAGCGTGGCTCGCCTCCCGGGAGAGCGCCTCCAGGGCAATCGCCCCGGTGCCGCAGAAGAGGTCGGCCACCCGGGCGCCGTCGAGCCCGTGCCATGCGCTGTTGCTGGCCAGAATGTTGAAGAGTGTCTCCCTCACCCTGTCGGCAGTGGGGCGCACGCCGGTGCCCTCGGGCGCCATCAGGCGGCGGCGTCTATGACGGCCGGCGACGATGCGCATGGAGCCTTGCTCCCCACTCCCCCGGGAGTTGCTCTCTCAGCACCCTGACAGGCACCTCCTCGACGGCTCCCCTGGCGAGCTTGCCAAGCTGGAACGGACCGTAGGAGGTTCTGATGAGACGGCTGACGGTGAGGCCGAGTGATCCAAGGACGCGGCGAATTTCCCGGTTGCGGCCCTCGCGGAGGGTCATCGTGAGCCAGGCGTTGGCGCCGGTCCGACCGTCAAGGCGAGCGGTGATGGAACCGTAGCGGACACCATCGACCGTCACCCCCCTTTCGAGCGTGTCGAGTGCATCCCTGGCCAGGGCTCCGTAGACACGTACACGGTAGCGACGGGCCCAGCCCGTCTGTGGCAGCTCCATCCAGCGGGCGAGGTCCCCGTCGTTTGTGATGAGCAGCAGCCCTTCCGAGGCGATATCGAGGCGGCCGACGCTCATCAGGTGGGGATGCTGGTCCCCGAAGAGGTCGAAGACGGTCCTGCGACCCTTTTCGTCCTGCCTCGACACCACCAGGCCCGGTGGCTTGTTGAGTCGCCACAGGCGCAGATGCGGCCGGTCCGGAATGCGCTGGCCATCGACGGTCACGATGTCGTCCGCCGTCACCGTCACGCCGGGCGAGGAGAGCACCTCGCCGTTGACCGCGACCCTCCCCTCGCCGATCAGCCGTTCCGCTTCCCGGCGCGAAGCGATGCCGGCATGGGCAATGCGCCTGGCAACACGTTCGGCCATCACCCGCGGCAGGCTTCCACGAAAGCCCTGAAAAGGTGCCGGTCGCCCTTTGATATGGCGTACTCGGGGTGCCACTGGACACCCAGACAGAAGCGGTATCCGGTGTGCTCGATACCCTCGATGACGCCGTCGTTCGCCACCGCATTGACCGCTACGCCATCGCCCAAGGCGTCCGCCGCCTGGTGATGGGCGCTGTTGACCGGAAGTTCCGTGACGCCGACGATGTCATGGAGACGGGTGTTCTCCTTCACCGTCACGGTATGTCCGGCCCGGGTACGCGGTCCTTCCTGTTCGTGGGCAAGACAGTCCGGAACGGAATCCGGAATGTGCTGGATCAGGGTGCCGCCCAGGACCACGTTCAGCAGTTGCTGTCCGCCGCATATCCCGAAAACGGGACGGTCGCGCTGCAGGGCACCCTCGGTGACAGCCCATTCGAACCGGGTGCGTTGGTCCTTCGTGGTGACCGACTCGTGGCGCATCGACGCCCCGAAGAGCGCTGGATCGATATCGAAGGCGCCTCCCGTGACCACGACCCCGTCAAGAGCCTTCACATAGGCTCCTGAAAGACCGGTTTCGTGGCTTATGGCAACCGGAAGCCCGCCCGCATCGACAATGGATGACATGTAGTTCTGCCGGATGGCGTACCATGGCATGTTCGAATAGTGACCGGGTTCCTCGCAATCCAGCGTCAGCCCGATCAGGGGACGTCCTGGCATGGTATCCTTCGTGGGAGTTGGCCACTTCAATGTGGCGGTTCACCGCGCCTCGTGCAAGAAGGGAGGCCGTGGAGCAGGCGACAACATTCATGGAGATGGCACTCACCGAGGCCGAGGCGGCCGCCGAACGCGGTGAGCCTCCGGTGGGCGCCGTCGTCGTGTTGAAGGGAGAGGTTGTCGCGGCAGCCGGCAATCGTGTGCGCGAGAATGCCGATCCCACGGCCCACGCGGAAATCCTCGTCCTGCGACAGGCCTGCCGGACGCTGAACACGCACCGCCTTGATGGCGCCGACCTCCACGTCACACTGGAACCCTGTCCCATGTGCGCCGGCGCCATCGCCGAGGCCCGCATCCGGCGCCTCTACTACGGAGCCGAGGATCCCAAGGGCGGAGCTGTCGACAACGGTGTGCGTCTCTTCGACCAGCCAACCTGCCACCACCGACCGGAGGTCTACGGCGGCATCCTCGAAATCCGCTGCAGCGAACTCCTCAAGGGCTTCTTTTCCGCCCGGAGACCATGACGCCGCACCGCAACACCCGCTTTCCAGGGGTGTTGCGGCGCATTCGTCAGGGAATGTGTGTCGCTGACTTCCCTAGAGGCCGGCGACGACGTCTTCCCAGGTCTCCACCATCAGTTGGTCGATCTCCGGACTGAGCGGAACCCAGAAACTCGTGCCCTCCATCAGCCGCACGGGATCGTCATATCCCAGTGCCACGAGGGTTTCGGTGTCTACGAGATCGAACGACTTGGCATTGCCATGGCCGTAGCCGTAGGTCTCAATGAGGTACTTGCCGGTCTCCGGCGCCAGCCACGCGTTGATGAAGTCGTAGGCCATCTGCTCGTCATTCTCGGCGGCGGCAAGACGAGCGAGACCGCAGGCCCAGCCGAAAGCACCCTCCTTCGGCGCCGCAAAGGCCACCGGAACACCCTGCTCGAGGAGATTGACGAGAGCCTCGTTCCAGGCATAGGCCACGACGCACTCGCCCGAAGCCATGGCCTGTTCCATGTCGGTCTGGCTGTCCCAGTAGAACCTGACGAGGTCACGTTGCATGCGCGCCATCTCAGCCGCTTCCATGACCTGCTCGGGTGTCGGGTTCATCGGATCGTGGCCCAGCATCTTGAGAGCGATCGAGAGGCTCGCTGAGTCGTTTCTGCCACAGATGCGACCGCTGTAGCGTTCGTCGAACATCATGCCCCAGGATTCCTCGCCCTCGACGACGTCCGTCCGGTAGATCACCGAAGACAGTCCGAAATCGGTGATGGCCAGGAAGACATCGCCATCGATCACCGCTCCCGTCATGGTGTGGAGTGCCGGGAACATGTCGTCCCAGGCGTCGATGCGGGAGACGTCGAGCGGCTGGAGCACCCCGGCGTCATTCCAGCGCGGAACATTGTCCACGCAGGGGTGGGCCAGATCGGCAACGAAGCCGGCCCGCATCTTCTGAAGGCCATCCTCTTGCGAGGCAAAGATCGACCAGTCCGGAGAACGCCCGTGCTGGTCGAAGAAAGGCTGGTGAAGTTCCACTGGTTCGTAACCCGACCACGTGAAGTAGTGGATCATGTCGCCCTCGGCCGCCATCGCGGGCGACACCAGTGACGAGGCGACCGGCGCCAGACCAGCCGTTGCCGCGACAGCCATGAAGTCCCGGCGGTCGATTTCACGGTTGAGCAGTTTCTTCTGCAACTGCTCGACACGCGGTTTTCTCAACACATGCATCGTCAAATCACTCCTTGGTGTTCTTCTGCAGGTGAACCGGTTCTAGAGGCCGGCAATGACATCCTCCCAGATCTCGTACATGAGCTCGGTGATCTCCGGTTCAACCGGAATCCAGAAGTTGGTGCCCTCCATCAGGCGCACCGGGTCGTCATAGCCCAGCGCAACGAGAGTCTCCCGG
>JAJEBJ010000199.1 GCA_022822575.1 Alphaproteobacteria bacterium
GATCCGGACGCGCGATCACGCGGACCAGGGTGATGGTTCGGACCGGAAACCGGAAGACGGTCGTGGACACGTTCCGGCATGACGCGTCGGGCTCCCCGGTTCTGCGCGCAGGCCGTCATCGCCAACATCTTCGGGAGCGAAAACACCAGGTAGTCCACCATGCCCCGTGGGACAACGTCCACCTGGAGGCAGGCGTCGTCTCAGAAGGTGTAGCGCAGCGACAGCCGGACGCCGTGGCTCTTGAGCCTCGCCTTCGTTGGCGCGATATCGAGCGGCAGCGGCTCCCGGCTCCCGTCGCGCCAGACCACCCGGCCCGCACCTCGCCGCGTGCGAATCTCGCCGAGGTCCGTGTAGCGCCAGGCAAGATCGAGGCTGACGCGCTCGTTCAGTGCCATCGCGAACCCGGCTGTCGCCATCCACGCCATTCCGGTCCGGCTCCCGCCCGGCACGACGGTCGTCGTCGCCGGAAAGGTCATGGTCGTCTGACCGATCCGGGTGTGCACGGTGCCAATTCCTGCACCGATGAACGGAGCGAAGGGGCCGGGTCGGGGGAGTCCCAGCGCGGCGAGATCCACGAAACCGGCGAGCATCCCCGAGACGGACGACAGGTCTGCCGAGACCTCCTGCCGGCGCTCCGGTGCCAGGTAGTTCGCGCGTCCCTCGAAGGAGTAACCGGGGCGGTACTCCACCAGCACCTCGATACGGGCCGCCCCGGTCTCGTAGCCGAGTCCGAGGTCCACCGAGGCCACGGTCCCGAAGTCCCCCACCGAACGCAGGCGCGCACCGTCACCGCCGGTACCGCAGCCGTAGAGAGCCGCCGGCGTGGTGCTGGTGCAATCGGTGTCGGTAAAGGCTGTCGTCTCCCGCGTGTCGAGGCCAATGCCGCCGCGCAGATAGTAGCTTCCTGCCAGGGCGAGGTCGGAAGCCAGGCACAATCCGGCTGCGAGCACTATGGTCGCGAGTTGCGCGAGGCGCCCGCGTCCACCGGGTGGAACCCAGGGGAGTGATTGACCCGCGCTGCCGTCCGGGTGTCGGGACAGCGCCAAGACCTCTGCGGAAGCGCGTTTTCCAAAGTTGCAAGACATGGTCTACGGATACCACGCCCTGCGCCCAGAACCCAAGCCTCTCCAGACATCAGCCAAGGACGCTGACACCCGTTGATGGAAGCCGTCGGCGTTGTCTGATGATTGACCTTGACCCATCAATTGTCGCGGCGCCATAGCTGACCGGGCCGTAATTCTAGCGTTGGAAGTATCGCGATTTCCTTCGCAATGGTGACACTCGGCTTGTGCGCGTCGCTTACCGTTGAATTGGTTGGCATGTACCGCGTATTGACCCGGCATTTCCACCCTGCCGGGCGTTCGCTGCGCCGGGCGACACGTGCCATCGCGGTTGATGCGCTGTGCGACCGCGCCTTCCATGACTGGTACAGGTTGTGCCCTTTCCGTCACAGCTGCCACGCCTGCGTCTGCCGCTTTGTACGTGCGAACGACCCGGGGCGCGGGAGCAAGACATCGCTGCGAGGGCCTGGGAACGCGGGAGGACTGTTTCGCGAAATCGCACGATTCGGTTCGATCGGGGCAATCAGGGGCATGACTGGCATCTGTAGGCAACGACTCGCTCTTCGTGTACCATCGGCACCCATGGATATGGTCGCCGTCGTCTTCATCACCCTGGGCATCATGATCGTCGGATTCGGGCTGCTGTCGCTCGCCAACATCCTCAATATGAGCTTCACGGAACACCAGCGCGAGCATGCGGATATCACGAACCCGGCCTTCAGGCAGTCGATGGCGAAGTTCATGATCATGGGCTTCGTGATCATCGCCATCGGCGTTGTCTTCGCCCTTCTTGCCTGACGTTCGGCGCTTCTATCCCTTGTCCAGGCGGCCACTGCCTCTTGCGTGGCGGACAAGCGCATCGTCGGTATCGAACCACGCAATGGCTGCCTCGCACCAGACATGCCGGGCGGGCGGCAGGGAATCGGGATCGTCGCAGGTCCCCGTGTAGAAGTGGATTTCGCCGGGGGCCTCGTACGATTCGTACGTCAACGGCGTCCCGCAGGAAGCACAGAACCCGCGCCTGACGCCGGGTGAGGATTCATGGATGGCGCGATCGCCGGACGTGAAGGTCACGGATGAGGCGGCTGCCCCGACAAAGGCCGCAACGGGAGCACCGGTGGCGCGCCGGCAACTCCGGCAGTGACAGTAGGCCGTCCACAGCGGCGCTGCATCGATGCGATAGCGCACGGCGCCGCACAGACATCCTCCCTTGATCGGCGACATCGATCAGACGGTCCGTGACAGGATCTTGGGCAGGCCGCGCACGCTGATCCGCCAGAGAAGGCGGGCGTTTTCCTGCGACGTGGCAAAGGCGATGGGGCTCGCTGCATGCATCGTCTGCAATGTATCCCAGATGACAAGATCGCCCTGGCGATAGCGGTGGCGGTAGATATGTTCCTCGCGCAGGGCATGGGCCTTCAGCGAATCGAGCAACGCTCCGGCCTCGCCGGACGCCATGTTCCTGATGGCGTAGGCTCCGTGACCGATTGCGTAGAGCGCCTTCCTGCCGGTGACCGGATGATGCAACACCAGGGGATGATGGACCGGGGGCACCCGGCGGTCCTGATCATCGTTGATGATCGGGTTGACCTCGGCTTCGTCCGCCAAGCGGCGGCCACGTCCATACTTGTGCGCCACCTCGAGGGAATCGATCCTCTCCCTGGTGGCGGCATCAAGGGAATCATAGGCCCCCGCCATGTCGCAGAACTGTGTTTCACCCCCTTCCCGGGGCGCCAGGATCGAATAGAGCATGGTGGCACTCGCCGGCACCTCCTCGTAGGACTGGTCGGTGTGCCACAGGGCGGCACCATTGCGGATCTTCGCATCCCTGTCCCGCTCTTCGGTATTACCCACGGTCATGAGTTCGGGATAGCCCTCCATGCGCATGTGGTCGAGGACATGGGGGATGGGATCGCCCCACAGCCTGCCGAACCAGAGAAACCGGTCCCTGTCGAGGTCCTGGTCCCTGATGACGACGACGCGATGGGCATGAAGTGCGTCCACGAGGGCGCGCATGACCCGGTCGCCGATGTCGTCGGCAAGCCGGACTCCGTGAATCTCCGCGCCGAAGGCCGCATCAAGCGGCGACAACGTCACCATGAAAGCCTCCAGGATGAAACGCTACCGTGAAGTGATGCTGGCAACAACGTCACAAGTGGCTGTGTGCCGCTTCAAGTGCCTCGATGACATCGCCGCTCTTTGCCAGAGTTCCGAAGACTCCACCGGATGCGCGGATGAGGTCGATGGCAGCGTCGTGTCGCCGCTGGTTCGCTGCGGCCGTACAGTCTTCGACGACCACGCATTCGATTCCGCGATCCAGGGCCTCGCGCAGCGTAGACGTGACACAGCAGTCCGTGGTGAGCCCGACAAGGATCGCCGCCCGGATGTCCCGCGCCCGAAAGTCGGCGCCGATCCCGGTTGTCGCAAAGACCCCGTAGCTTGCCTTGTCGAACACGTCCTCGCCAGGTGACGGAGCGAGCTCGTCAATGATGTTCCATCCCTCCTCGCCACGGACAAGCGCCCGCCCCAGGGGCCCGGTGCTGCCGATTGATTCGTTGGCGGCACCGCCAACCTTCCAGGGCTGCAAGTCCGCGAGATCAGGCGCATAGCCTTCGCGTGTGTGGCAGACCGTG
Organism: Alphaproteobacteria bacterium; assembly: GCA_022822575.1. Taxonomy (GTDB): domain Bacteria; phylum Pseudomonadota; class Alphaproteobacteria; order SP197; family SP197; genus SP197. The sequence goes on from JAJEBJ010000199.1 coordinate 3,695, forward strand.
AGTCCGCACTGCCTCGCCGCGTTGAGGACACGGCGAATCGGCTCGACAGGTTGCCTCAGGCGCGCGAGATCGACCCCGAGGCGGTGCATGTAGCCGTTCTCCGCACAAAAATCGCGCTGCATGTCGATGACAAGAAGCACCGTGCGCGAGGGATCGAGGTCGCCCCGTTGCGGAAAGCACAGCGGATTGCCAGCAATGACCGGCATGATCACGACCGGCGGTCGGGCGCCGGAAAGAAGCTGGCCGGCGTCATGAGCCGGTTCTCCTGGTTCACCAGGGCGCCAAGTTCCGCACTCCGGGCCAGGTAGTTCTGCCAGTCCGGGTCCGCCTGCATCGCCTTCCGGCGTGCCTCACGGTCACCGGCATTCTCGTAGACCCAGATGTGGAGAAACTGGTTGGGGTTGCCGGTCTCGGTGACGAGCCATGCCAGGGGCTGTCCGAGATGCCTCGTCTGCGGCTCCTTGCCAAAGGCCTCATAGAGTTCCATGTGTTTCTTCAGCATGCCGGGACGGCAGGTGTAGGTTCGCACGTCAAGCAGCATCATGCGTCTCCTTGCTCTGGTTTGGCCGGTGTCCCTCCACCAGGCGCTCAATGATTGGGACGAAGTGCGGGAATCCAGGTGTGTTCATGCCAGGTCGCTTTCCGGCGTCATCCAGAAGTCGCACGGCGATGATCTCATCGAGATGCGGATGTCGGGCAAATCGTTCAACTTCGTGTGCCCCCATCGGCCCGCCCTGGAGGGAGAGCGAATGGCGTGACGCGTCGCTCAACCGGTCAAGGTAGCCATGCCTGGTGGCCGAGAGATAACGCTTGGCCGCCACGTGATGGCGTATGCAATCGGTCACGACTGCAGGAAAGAACCGCTCCACCAGTCGGGCCCCGGTCACTTCGTGGTGGCGGTCCTTGGTGTCTGTCATGGAGAACATTCCGGAGTCGCCTGCGACATGACCGATGTCATGGAGCAGTGCGCCGACGACGACGGCGTCCTTTCTTCGGCTTCTCTCGGCAAGAGTGGCGCTCTGCAGCATGTGTTCAGCAACCGTCACGTCCTCGCCAAGGTATTCGACAGCCGCCACCTCTTCGAAGATGGCAGCCAGGCAATCGATGATGGCATGGCCCATCAGACCAGTACCCGGGGTGTTGCGTGCATCATCGCCTCGTGTGTCGAGCGCAACCCGTCCATATCCGCATAGCAGCCCTGGAGCCAGCGGTTGCCGACGCCAGTCCACACCGTACGACCGTGAAGGACGCGAGTGTTGTCGACGACAAAGCACTCGCCCGGCTCCAGGCGGAACGAGACCGCCATCATCGGGTCGTCGATGATGTCGCCAAGGTGCCGGTAGGCGGCGTACCACAAGGCCATGCGCTCGAATGGCACGTCCCTTACGGCTGCCAGAGACCGGTTGTTGAACCGCACGCACAGGAGCTCCCCATCGGGCGCAAGTTCGATCAGCGGACGGCGGGCCTCAAGACAGACGCCGTCCTCGCCGCCAAAGGCAAAGCGTGCGCAGTGATCGGCGAGCACATCGAAGTAATCCTGGTTCTCTTCGCGCAGGCGACGGATGGCGGCAAATCCGTCAATGACCATGCTGTCGCCACCGCTCTGGGAACTTTCGAGACAGTAAAGCACCTGAACTGTCGGCACCGGATCCCGGTAGGGATTGTCGGTATGGGCCTGAAGGGCCCGTCCGGTGTAGGCAAGATTCACCGGGTTCACCTGGTTGCGGACATCGAAGTGCCGGCCATAGTTGGTCTCCCTCACGTGACCGAAGAGATCGACAACGCGAAAGAGCGCACCGGACACTGCCGGTCCGTTGACCACCCGCGCCACGCCGTAGCGCCGGACGTGGCCCAGCCAGTCGCGCAGTCCCTCGCCGCGCATCTCCAGATCCTCAAGGTTCGCAGCCGGCACCTCGTCCAGAATCGATCCTGTCCACGTGGTGATCATCGGATCCGTCCAGCCGCGCCCGTCGACCCCTGACCGGTCGTAGGCATTCCGCGCGAGCCAGGACAACTCGAAGGCGATCGTCCTCATCTCCGGCGCAAAGTCGACCATGAGCATGCCGTCGCTGATCGCCGCCGAGGCGATGCGGAGATCGGACGGGATGGCGCCTGGCAAGATCAGCCGCTGACCATTGCCGGGATCACGGGTCTCGGGATCAGATGCATTGTCACGCAGCCAGATGGCGTGGAAGCGCCTGGACCCCAGGGTCAGGAACGACCCGGAAGGATCGACGCTGACACCCGTCACGGCAGGAGACCGGCGACACAGTCCCGGGCGAGGCGGCTGATGGCGACGTCCATTGCGGCAATAGTCCGGGTGATGTCGTCGTCGCTGATGGCCGTGGAGACATAGATCTTGGAGTCCGCCTTCAGAACGCCATTCTCGCCGAGGAGGGCATTGAATCGCTTCAGCATTGCGGTGTTGCCCGCCAGCATGTCGCGGTGATTGCTGACGGTGCCTTTCGTGAAGACGACATCGAAGAGAGGGGGTTCGCCGACCACCCGGCCTTCGACCCCGTTGGCAGCAAGGATGTCCTCGAGGGCCGTCATCAGCCGCCTGCCGGTGTCGAAGAGGCGCCCGAAGGTGCCGGGACGCGACAGGACGTCGAGTGTTGCAAGACCGGCAACGGCCGCCACGGGATTGCCGGAGAGTGTGCCGACCTGCGGCACGAACCGCCCGGTGCCGGCCTGGTCGCTGTCAAAGGCGGCCATGATGTCCTCACGTCCGGCAATGGCTGCAAGCGGGAAGCCGCCACCGATCACCTTGCCGAGCGTGCACAGGTCGGGAACGACACCGTAGTATTCCTGGGCGCCGCCCATACCCAGCCGGAATCCCGTCACCACCTCGTCAAACACAAGGAGCACATCGTGCTCGCGGGTCAGTTCCCGCAGGGCGGCAAGGAAGCCCGGCTGCGGCGGGATCAGACGCTGCATCGGCTCAAGGAAGACCGCTGCAATCTCGGACCGGTACTCCTTCAAGAGACTCTCCACCGCGCCTGCATCGTTGAACGGCGCCACGAGGATCGTGTCCCTCACCGTGTCGGGAATACCTGCCGAATCGGGAATCGGGCGAGGCGAGTTGCCGGATGTCTTCGGCGCGAGGCTCATCAGGGCGTAGTCGCTGTAGCCGTGGTAACCGCCCTCGAACTTGAGGATCTTCGGACGTCCCGTATGGGCGCGGGCAAGGCGCATGGCAAAGGCGTCCGCCTCGGAACCCGTGCTCGTGAAACGAACCTTTTCGGCGACCGGCACGGCGTCGATGATGGCTTCGGCGAGAGCGATGCCCTCGGGATTGCTGGCAAAAAACGTCGTCCCCGCTTCGAGCTGGCTGCGCACGGCGCTCGTGACCTCGGGATGGGCATGCCCGATGAGCATGGGGCCCGATCCGATGAGATAGTCGATGTACTCGCGGCCTTCGTCGTCCCACACGCGGCTGCCGCTGCCCCGGACGATGACGAGGTCTCCGGAGACGTTGCCGAACGTGCCACCTGGAAGAACCCTCGCGGCTCTCTGGCGAATCGACAATTGCGCGCCTTGTGCCATGCCTGCCACCGCGATCGTGTCCGACTCCGGGAGGCACGATATCGGCCAATCCGTGCTACACAAGAGTGAAGATGAGTCCAGGGCCCTCGATGACGTCCCTCCCCTTTGCTCTCTACGATGCCTTCAGCGACACCGCCTTCGGGGGCAGTCAGGCCGCTGTCGTCTCGGACGCCGGATCCCTGGACGATGCCACCATGGCGCGGATCGCCGGCGAACTCGGATATCCTGCGGTCTGTTTCGTCGGTGCCACAGGCGAACAGCGCGTCGAGGCACGATTCCGCTCGACGGTCATGGAACTCCCGATGTGCGGCCATGGCACCATTGCCCTCATGACACGCATGGTCGAGCAGGGTCACATCACCATGCCCGCCAGGGTAGACCTTCACCTTCCCCGCTCCCGAGCGCTGGTCACAGTCTCGGCCGGCTCGGGAGGCAGGCCGCTGGTCATGCTCGAGGTCACTCCGCCCGCGTTCCGCCACGACGATGTCGACAGGGACCGCCTCGCCCGTCTCCTGGGTCTCGAGCCGGACACCATTGCCAGAGACCATCCCCTGGAAACCGCCTGCGGCGACTTCGTGCATCTCGTCGTGCCGCTTCCCGGTCTCGACGCCATGCAGCGCGTCAGTCCCGACTTTCCGGGACTCGTAACCCTGTGCCACGACTACGGAATCGAGACCGTGGTGCTCTTCACCACCGAGACCCTGGACCCGGCGTCGACACTCCACGTCAGGGACTTCTGCCCCGCCGTCGGGGTGGCCGAATCCGCTGCCGCCGGGACCACCAACGCCGCCCTTGCCAGCTACCTGGTACGCCACCGCATCGTGTCGCCGGACCCCGGCGCTCGTGTCCATGTCAGGGCCGAACAGGGTGTCGAGATCGGCCGCGCGAGCAGTATTGTCTCGTGTGTCGTCATCGAGGACGATACGATCGCCAGTCTCGAGGTCGGTGGCGTGGCCACCAGGACCGTCGAGGGTCTGCTCCACCTGCCGCCATGACCGACAGCAATCTTTCAGCATCCAGGGTCTTTGCCGCCGCCTTCGCCCGCCACGGGGTCGACACCATCTTCGGCCAGTCGATCCCCTCGGCCTTCTTTCTGGCGACTCCTGAATTCGGCATCAGGCAAATGACCTATCGCACCGAGAACGCCGGCGCCGTGATGGCCGATGCCTACGCCCGGATTTCCCGAAAGGCCGGTGTTGTCGCCGCACAGAATGGACCGGCGGCCACATTGCTGGTCGCCGGGCTGGCCGAGGCCTTGACGGCCTCCTCCCCGGTGGTCGCCCTGGTCCAGGACACCCCGCCTCTGTGGCGGGACCGCAACGCCTTCCAGGAGCTCGATCATCCCGAGCTGTTCAAGGGCTGCGCCAAGTGGGTGCGCAGGGTCGAGGACACCCGGCGCATCGACGACTACGTCGACATGGCCTTCCGTCAGGCGACCGGCGGGCGCCCCGGTCCTGCCGTTCTCCTGGCGCCGGTCAATGTCATGGAAGCCCCCCGGGCGACGAGTTCCGGGCGCCAGCAGTCTTTGGGTCAGGTTCCGCTCGACCGGCCCGTCGCCAACCGGAATGAGATCGCCCGGGCAGCGCGGCTCATTGCCGGCGCCGAAAGGCCGGTCATCTGGGCCGGGGGAGGCGTGCATCTTTCCGGCGCCGCCGACGTCCTCGCCGGGCTCCAGGAGAAGGCCCATCTTCCGGTGGCCACCACGACCATGGGAAAGGGGGCGGTGGATGACTCACACCCCCTCACGATCGGCGTGGTCGGGTACTACATGGGCAAGGGTTCCGCGACGCACCGGCTCGCCCCGCTGATCGGCGAGGCGGACGTCGTTGTCGCCGTTGGCAACCGAACCAACCAGAACGGCACGGACTCCTGGCAACTGCTGTCGCCGGACACCACGCTCATTCATATCGACATCGATCCACAGGAAATCGGTCGCACCTATGAGGCGGTGCGCCTCGTCGGCGATGCCCGCGAGACTCTCGCTGCCCTCTCGCACGACCTTCTCGCCGGCGATCTCGCCCGGAGGGCCAGCTGCCGGCCTGCTCTTGAAGCCCGGATCGCCGAAGCGCGGCACCGCCATCGCGAGGAGATCGCCCCCCTTGCCACCTCGGCGGCACGGCCTGTGAGGCCCGAACGCCTGATGGCTGAACTCGACCGGCAGCTGTCGAAGGATCACATCCTGGTGGCGGATGCGAGCTACGCCTCGATCTGGCTGTGCAACAACCTTGCCAGCCGGCAGCCTGGCCAACGCTTCCTCACGCCGCGGGGCATGGCCGGTCTGGGCTGGGGTCTGCCCATGGCGATCGGGGCCAAACTGGCCAGGTCCTCCGCACCGGTGTTCGCCCTCGTTGGCGACGGCGGATTCGCCCACGTCTGGGCCGAACTTGAAACGGCGCGACGGCTCGGCGCCCATGTCGTCGTCACGGTGCTCAACAACGAGGTTCTCGGCTACCAGAAACACGCCGAGCTTCATCGCTACCACGCACACACCGACGCCGTCGCCTTCACCAGCGTCGATCACGCCGCCATCGCCGAAGCCACCGGCTGCCGGGGTGTGCGCATCACCGACCCCGCGGACTATGGACCGGCCCTGGCAGAAGCCTTCGCCCTGACGGACCAGGTAACGACGGTGATCGATGTTCTCTCCGAGCCCGAAGCGTTCCCACCCATCACGGCCTTCGGAGAAGGACCCTCCACCTGACCGTGCGACGGGTCCCTTGCCGGAGGTATGACAACCTCCCTATCCTCAGCGCGAGCCACGGGATCATCCAGGCACATGCGGCACCGTTCCCCCGGCGACGGAATGACTGACCCGGGCGGCGGTTACCGGAACGCACCCGTCACCGCGATCGGTCTGTGGCTGTTCGCCACCATCCTCTTCATGGGACAGATGGCGGCTCTGAAGTGGCTTGCCGAGGATTACCACTTCTCGCAGATCCTGTTCTTGCGCTCGGTGGTCGTGGTGGCCGGCACCACGCTCCTGCTGTTGCGCGGTTCGGGCCTCCGCGCTCCGTTCCGGACCCGGCGCTGGCGCATGCATGTCCTGAGGTTCCTCTGCTTCTTCGCAGCACTCAGCTGTTTCATCGAGGCGGTACGCCACATCTCGCTTCCCGACGCCACGGCGGTCTCCTTTGCCTCGCCCCTGCTGATGACGGCGCTCAGCGTGCCTCTGCTCGGGGAGCGGGTTGGACCGCGCCGCTGGGCCGCGGTAGGCATCGGACTTTGCGGCGTCCTCATCATCGTCAATCCCTCCACCGGCATTTTCCAGCTCGCGGCGTTGTGGGCGCTCTGTTCGGCTCTCGCCTATGCCCTTGCCATCATCGTGACGAGGATCGTGAGCCGGACCGAAGAGGCGACCGCCACGGTCTTCCTGCTGAATGGCATCTATGTGCTGACGATGCCCGTGTTCGCTCCTTTCGAGTGGATCATGCCTTCGACCGAGGCCCTTCTCGTCATGGTCGCATGCGGGGTCACGGTCATGGTCGCCCAGATCACCGCCGTCCGGGCCTGTGCCCTGGCGCCACCCCAGGTCCTGGCGCCCTTCGACTACACGGCGATGATCTGGGCCATCGTCTTCGGCTATCTCATCTGGGGTGATCTGCCGGACTGGACCGTGGCCATCGGCGCATCGGTCCTGGTGATGAGCGGTCTCTACGTGTTGTGGCGCGAGGCCCAGGTCCAGAAGACAGGGCCTGTCAAGAACTCCGCCAAGGGACTAGGTTCTGCGGACAGGCAAGACGGAAGAGTGTCATGACAAGAAGTGTTCACACGCGGATTGACGGTCACATCCTGGAAATCACCCTCGACAAACCGAAGGCCAACGCCATCGGGGCGGCGACCAGCCGGGAAATGAACGATGCCTTCGAGATGTTCCACGAGGACGGGAACCTGCGCGTCGCCATCCTGACCGGGGCGGGTGACCGGTTCTTCTGCACCGGCTGGGACCTCAACGAGGGCGCCGAGGACGAACCCGACAGGGATTACGGACGCTGGGGTTTCGGCGGATTGTCACGCAATTTCGATCTCGAGAAACCCGTCATCATGGCCATCAACGGCTACTGTGTGGCCGGGGGATTCGAACTCGCGCTTGCCGGTGACATCCTGGTGGCATCCCGGAATGCCGTCTTCTTCCTCTCGGAGGTCAATGTAGGGCTGACCACCGGCGCACCGAGCGTTTCGCGTCTGCTCTCAAGGCTGCCCCGCAGTGTCGCCCTCGAGATGCTCTACACCGGAAGGCGGATGGACGCCCAGGAGGCCTTCGACCTGCGCCTGGTGAGCCGGATGACCCCGGAGGGCGGGGCCATGGATGCGGCGCGCGACATCGCCCGCGACATCGCCGCCGCCGCACCGCTGTCGGTGCGCGCCGAAAAGCAGATGGTCAACTTGGCCGGCGATCTGCCGCCGCAGGAAGCGGTACGCCTCGACTCGCAAGGCTGCTTCACGATGATTTCCCGGGTTCTGGAATCGGAGGATTCGAAGGAAGGAGCACGCGCCTTCGTCGAAAAGCGCCCACCCGTGTGGAAGGGTCGTTGAGGCGGGATTTGCCGCCAGCCTCGAGGCGGACTAAACAGGGAGCGGTTCAAGGGAGGAAGAAGATGCTCGTCGTCGTGTCGCCTGCCAAGGCCCTCAACTTCGAAGAGCCCGATCCAGGGATTGCCTGGACAAAGCCGTTGATGATGGCCCAGACCCGCGAACTGATGAAGACCACGCGCACGCTCAGTGCCGTCGATCTTGCGGGCCTCATGGGACTCTCGGAGAAACTCGCGGATCTCAACCGTGACCGCTACCGCGCTTTCCGTCTCGAGCACACGCCGGAGAATGCGAAACAGGCTGTTCTCGCCTTCGCCGGCGACACCTACCGCGGCCTCGATGCCACGAGCCTGTCACCCGAGGACCTCGACCACGCGCAGACGCATCTGCGCATCATTTCGGGGCTCTACGGCGTCCTGCGGCCACTTGACCTCATTCAGCCCTATCGCCTGGAAATGGGAACACGGCTCACCACGCCCCGGGGTCACAGTCTCTACGACTTCTGGGGCGACAGGATTGCCCGAGCTCTCAACCGCGACCTCAAGCAGCTGGATTCGCGGGTTGTCCTCAATGCGGCCTCGAAGGAGTACTTCAGCGCCATTCCTTCGGACCGGCTGAAGGCATCCGTCGTCACGCCGGTGTTCAAGGAGATGAGGAACGGCGTGGCGCGCACCCTGGGATTCACCGCCAAGGTGTCGCGCGGCATGATGGCGCGCTACGTCATCCGCAACCGGATCGACAGCGTCGAGGATCTCAAGTCCTTCGACGCCGACGGCTATCGCTTCGATCCCGATTCGTCGTCGCCATCGACTTTCGTCTTCATCCGGCAACCCCGCTCGCACTGACGCGAAGTTGCGGGCGTCACTCCCCCGGAGCGCCCATCATTTTCGTGGCGACAGCGAGGAGGCCCGGCCAGTTCTCGGCCCAGCAGCATCCGTGATCGTAACCGGGCACCTCGATCACACGACTTGGCGACGTCTCAGACATTCGGGTGAGGTAGCTCGCAATGACGTCCCGCCCCACGGTCGTGTCGCGTTCCCCAAGGAAGTGGACCTGGGGAATGTGCCGAACCACACTCGCCACGTCGGCTGCGTTGAGGGAACCGGTGAGTGCGGACACGCCTTGTGAGGCCGTCCAGCGCCTGTGATCGAGATTGCCGGCGATGGTGATGATGCCGGCGACGTCGTTTCGCCGTGCTGCGGTCAGGACGGCAAGCTGTGCGCCTCCCGAAAATCCGACCAGGCGAAGCCTTATCGCACCGGCCCGGCGCTTGAGGATATCAAGGGCGGCATCGATGGCTTCGACGACTTCCTCTCCGTAGCGCGCCAGGGACCAGTACCGTCGATGGCAACCAGCGAGTTCGGTGGCATCGAGATAGTGGCAGGGACGCGCCAGATAGGCCGCATCGCCGGGGTCCCTCAGCGCCATCTTCAGAACCCGTCCGTTTCGCGGCGTGGGATCGGCTGCGAGCTCCGTGCGCGAGATCCACGACCGGCCGTCTCCCTCGATGTAGACGGTCAGATCACCTGTGCCGCGCCACGCGGATGGCGCGTAGGTCAGGAGGCTGAAGCGTCCCGCCTCCAGCCAGGAACCGATCCAGCCATGGGGACGCGCCAGTGAATCCACCGCTGCCTTCATGGCCGACTCTCCCGCCGTCGCACCTCCGCAAACAAGGAGAGAAAGGACGGCCGGGATAGCGAGAACCGCCGCCCTCATGTGCCCAGCGGCGGCACCACTCCTGTGGTCTCGACAATCAAGCGGTAGTGTTCGGTGCGGCGGTGGGCGGCAAAATTGAAGACATTGGCCTTGATGTAGGCACCGGCGTCGAGATCACAGTCGGCCACGATCAGTTCGTCATCGAGAGTGCTGGCCTGGGCGGCGATTTCGCCGTTGGGGGTGACGATGGCGCTCGAACCCATCATGTGGACCCCATCTTCGAGGCCGGCCTTTGCCACACCGACCACCCATGTGCCGTTCTGGTAGGCGCCGGCCTGCATGGTCAGGAGATTGTGATGGATGCGCAGATGTGGCGGTTCGAAGGTCTGGCCATTGAGTGTCGGCGTGTTGTAGCCGATGAGGACCAGTTCGACTCCCTGGAGGCCCAGGACCCGGAAGGCCTCGGGCCAGCGCCGGTCGTTGCAGATCAGCATGCCGATCCGCCCGCCCATGGTGTCCCATACCCTGAACCCGAGGTTGCCGACATCGAAGTAGCGCTTCTCGAGATGCTGGAACTCGCGCGCTTGATCGTTCTCCGCATGGCCTGGAAGGTGGATCTTGCGGTACCTGGCGACAATCCTGCCGTCCGGATCCACCAGGATCGCCGTGTTGAACCGGCCATCCTCGGCGATCTCGGCATAGCCCAGGTGGAAGCCGATACCGAGTTCGCGCGCCGTCTCGAAGAGCGGCATGGTCTCGGGACCCGGCATGGATGCCTCGTAGAACTCCGCCAGTTCCTCCTCGTCCTCGATCAGCCAGCGCGGAAAGAACGTCGTCAGCGCCAGTTCCGGAAAGACCACCAGTTGGCACCCTCGCGCATGGGCCTGGCGCAAGAGATCCACCATGCGCGCCACGGTCCTCGACCGGGGATCCGAGCGTGGCACCGGTCCCATCTGGGCGCCAGCGACTGTCATGATTCGCGTGCTCACGGGGAAGATCCTCCTTCCTGCCGGGTTCGGGGTCCCGCTATCGCAAGGGCGTTGATCGCCAGCGCCGTCGCCGCCCGCGTCGGCTCGATGACCGGCAGGCCAAGCCTTGCCTCGAGACGGGCGTGGTAGCGGGCCATGCCAGCACAGCCCATGATGACGACGCCGGCGCCGTGATCGTCCTTCAGTGACAGGCCGGCCCGGGCCATGCGTTCGAGCACCAGGTCCTCTTGCGAGAGTTCCGTCACGGCAAGGTCGATGGCGACATCGCCTGCCAGGTGACCGGTGAGCCCCAGGGAGGCGACGTGGCGGCGGTGCCGGGGAAGGGCCACCGGCAGGATCGAGATGATGCCGAACCGCTCACCTGTGGCCAGGGCCGCCGCGTAGGCTGAACCACCGATGCCGAAGACCGGTCGTCGACGCACCTCCCTGGCGGCATGGAGACCCGGATCACTGAAGCAGGCAATGACATAGGCGTCGGCTTCTTCATTCTCGATGGCGTGCACGACGAGGCCCGAGACCTCGGCAATATGGCGGTCCGTCTCGACGCCGGGCGGGCCATCGTCGAGGGTGACGCAGTCGATGATGGGTCCACCGTCGAAACGGAAGCGGTCGAGAGCCTGTGACATCGCCGCGGTGACGTCGCGGCTGCTGTTGGGATTGATGACGAGAATGCGCGGTGCCATGGCTTCAGACCGGCCTCATGAACCTGCCGTCTCCGGGACGGGAGAGGACATTGCGGCCATCGAAGACCCTGCGGCCACGCAACCAGGCCTCACAAACCCGTCCCGAGAGTTCCATGCCGTGATAGGGCGTCCAGGGAGCCATCTCGCAGTGAAGCGTGGCATCATCGTGGCGGTGACCGCCTCGTTCGATGACGGCAAAATCGGCATCGGCACCCTCTCGGATGGCGCCCTTGGCCGGCCAGAGACCGAAGTGCCTCGCCGGTCCCTCGCACAGCATGGCAGCGACAAGATCGGGACCGTGGCCACGCTTTTCCGCCTCGCTCAACATGACGACAAGGAGGCACTCGATACCGGGGGCGCCCGGCGCTGCAGCGAAGATATCGTCATCGGACTTGCGCTCGAGAGGCCATGAACAGTGATCGGAGGAGACGAAGGCAGCATCGCCTGCCGCCACGCGCATCCAGATTGCCTCCTTCTCGTCGGGTCTGATGGGCGGGTTCACCTTGCCCCTGGCGCCCATGGCGAGCATGTCCGCCTCGGTGAACGCCAGATAGTGGACGCAGGTCTCCGCCGTCGCCTGGTATCCCTGATCCCTGTAGAGGCGTGCCATGTCGAACCCCCGGGCAAGCGAGGAGTGCACGATATGGGCCCGGGCCCCGGTCGCGGCCCCGAGTTCCAGGATGACGGCGTTGGCGAGAAGCTCGGCGAGCGGCGGTCGGCTCGGATGATGGCAACCGGCGTCCCGGCGCCCTTCATCCCGGAACACGCCGATGGCGTGATCGACCACCTCCTGGTCTTCGTTGTGGACCGCCACCGTGAGGCCGGTGTCGGCAATGGCCGCGAAGGCCCGCGCCATCTGGTCGTGGGGAATCCGAGGAAACCGGTGAGGATTGGATTCATAGGTCGACATCTTGAATGCGCACACGCCGCCCTCGGCCAGGCGGGCGATCTCGGCGGTCTCGACCACTTTCTTTACCGAACCGTAGAGCGCCACGTCGACATGGGCCACGCG
>JAJEBJ010000397.1 GCA_022822575.1 Alphaproteobacteria bacterium
ACAGGGCCGCGACGTTCTCGGCCAGGCCGGTCCCGGCGGCCCTCTCGACCAGGGCGATGCCCGCCTTCGCCAGGCCGTCCCTGGCCGCCTCGACGGACTTGAAACCGTCGTCGTTGTTGGCAATCGGGTTCCCAGGCTGTAGGCTTTCCATCGGAGCGTTCCTTTCCGCCCCCGTCCAGGGGCATTTGGGTGATACCGGGAACGCTCTGCCACATCTCCCGCACAGGGGCAGGACCTCATCGGAAAGGGAAAAATCCCGGCCCGCACCGCGAATTTTCGCGGAATCCGCCGGATCAGCGGCTGCCGCCGTCGCCGGCCTCGAAAATGTCGTTTGATTTCAGCGCGCTGGAAAAATCGTCATCCGCCATACGGAAATCGCACCCTTATGGCGGACATGTCCCCCATCGCCCCGGCCAGGCCTTGAGCGTCCAGTGGCTGACGTGCTCCGGCGGCGGCGACACCGCCAGCGCGGCCAGCGCCTTCACCCTGTCCTCCGGGACCGGCTTCTTTCCCGGAGGGCGGGTGGCGTCCCGGAGCAGCCCGTCGACCCCCGCCTCGAGGAAGCGGTCCCGCCAGCGCCGGACCGTCGGCTTCGACATGCCCGTCCGGCGCATGGTCTCGACCAGGCCGCAGCCCGAGCCGGGCCCGAGGACGATGCGCGCCCGCCAGACGTGCTTCTGAAGGCGCCGGGGGTTGCCGACGACATCCTCAAGGCGCCTGCGGTCCCCGTCCGACAGCCCGGTCGGCTGCCTGGCTGGTTTCCTGCCCATGGCCTGTCTCCGTTTTCGTTGGCCGCGCAAAGGCGGCAGGGAGACAGTATCGCGCCTCGCGAAAGAATGGAATCCCCTGACTTGCGTCAAACACTAGATTGTAGAAGATCAATGCGAGGTAGTTTTGTCTACCTGTTGAACAGGCGGCAAGTTTCCACCCATGCTCCCGATGATCCTCACCGTGGCGTTCTGGATTGAGTCCCGATCCAGCTGTGTATACCGGGCGGTGGAGTCGAACGGTATCCGGCACACGCACCTACGCAGCGCTCGGTGCGCGACTCCGCCGTCCGCGTGTCGGAGAGCATCGCCGTCGACATCCTCTGAGACTATCGGGGCGGAGAGTAGAGCAAGTGCCGCATACGTGTGCGAACAGTTGATCGCGACGGTTCATGCTCGCATGCCCTTCACCGTGGTGGCGCGATCAGCAGGGGCAAGTCCGGGAGAGGCAGCGCACGCCACATTTAGATCTTCGGGGCACTTGTGTTTCCGACCTTCGTGTCGCGTATTCAATTGACCGAGGCGTCGGCTACGTGTAGAGATGCAAGCAGTTATCCGCTACGCCCGTAGGCGGGCATCTATATGGAGACCCTCCGTGGGTCAAACCTGTGGAGGGTCTCTTCATATGAAAGTGGCGGTGTTCATCGACGGTGGGCATCTTCGGGTGCTGGCCCGGCAAGCCGGCCACAGGTACGATCCGGATTACATTGAGGCTGTCGCCCATGCCTGCGTAGGCGGGGACGAAACCCTGCTTCGGGTTCTCTACTATGACTGCGCGCCCTATCGGGGCAGCCCGAAGCTGCCGGTTTCGGGCGAGTCTGCCGCCTTCCAGGGATCGGACGACTGGCTGAAGGTACTGGCGGCAAAGCCCCAGTTCGCAGTTCGTCTTGGTACGCTCAAGTTCCGGGGGTTCGAACCGAGACGGGTTCCCATAGCTTCAGCCACGCTGTCCGACGAGGACTTCAAGCCGCGTTTCGAGCAAAAGGGCGTCGACATGCGGCTCGGTCTCGACATCGCTTCCTATGCGGCTGATCGATCCATCGACCGAGTCATTCTGATCACCGGCGACACGGACTGCCTGCCGGTGATGAAGCTGGCCCGAACGGCTGGTCTGCAAGTATTACTCGTGCAGTTCCCGAAGCAGCGGCTCGCAAGGGAACTCCTGTGGCACTCCGACTTTCAGAAACCAATCGATTGGCCCCGGCAGGACTGATGTTGGCGGAGGGTGCCCGATGACGGCCCTAATCTCGTCAAGCTTGATCAAACTGTCGGTCTGGCGGCACAGGTCGCCGGCGATCATCGGCGGCTGAGAACAAATTGTCGAGACGCCGGACACCTGCACGCCATCGCGCTGCAGGCCTTCCACCGGCGATCGGAACTCGCCGTCCTCGGCAAGCAGCACGACGTGTTCGACATGCGGCGAAAGGCTCTTTGGTATCCACCGCAATCTCGATGTCCATGTTACCCTTCACCCTACGACAACCCAAACTGTCGACGTACTCCTTCGCCGGTTTCGTCACAATGGCGAACCCGTTGCAATTGAGCCAGTCCTCGAGTGGCCGGATCGGAGAGCATTCCTCGTTTTCCAGGAGGTCGGAGAAATGCAACGCCCGTAGCGGCCCGCCGCATAATGCGGCGTCGGTGTCCGGACCCTGTAGTCTTGTCGCAAGCGCATTTTCGCTCACGCCCATTGCAACGGACGGCGCACATGGACGACCATTGGCGACGCAGGCACGATGCCTTTGACGGATGCTTGAAGGTTCGCCCAATCCCGTCTGGCAGCGTGCCGACGTGTAGATCCGTCCCGTTCAGCGGATGCCTCTACAAAGACCCCGATTGAGGACATCGCGATGGCAGATTTCATGCTGCGTGCTCGGACGAAAAACGAGGCAAGCATGCGTTCAATCGCAGTCACCAAAAGAAGCATGTCCCCGCGGTTCCGAGGATGGCTGGTCAACGCCGTCACGAGTGCAGACGTGCAGGAATAGTGCGGACCCCCCAGGTCAACCCCGGCCACGACCGACCAGGTGGCGCCCGTCCTGTCGGTGTTCATGCGAGAAGCCAAGATGCTCGGCCACCGCCCGGAGGGCAGCAATCCGTGCCGGAACATTTGGTGCTGCCAGCTTCGCGGCCAGTAGCCGTTCCTATCCCACAAGGAAACAAGCCGCCCGTCAGAGGTTGTGACGTCGATGCCGATGCCTAATGTGTCGAGCCGAAAGTCGTCGAACGATCAGATGGCAACACTTGATCAAAATGTAGCCTCGAAAGAAATTGGGAACAGTAATGGAGAACCTTCGAATGACAAAAAGGACAAAGCGGCAGGGGTGTAGCCCAACTTTTTTGACCCGGGCAGTTTTTGGCTCCATTGTTCTTGAAGGCGTGTGCGACAACGGCCGAGCGAATCGGTCGGCGGCGCGCTTTCAGAGGCAAAAGGCAGGAGCGCGAACGATGACGCAGGACGA
>JAJEBJ010000243.1 GCA_022822575.1 Alphaproteobacteria bacterium
ATAACCGATGAGGTGACCGGGCGCCGCCTCGTCGAATTAGGGGCCGCAGCGGCCCCGCATCATCAAGGCGTCCATGATCGTGAGACCACTTCGCAAGAAGGAGGATAACTTCATGTACGAAAAGGAAAGAAGCAGGGTTGAGGCTTATCTTGCCGGCAACATGAGCCGCCGCGAGATGATCAGGGACCTTTCGGCGCTCGGCGCGACGACCGCACTTGCCAGCACCTTGGTTGCCGAAGGCTCGTCCAGAGCCTTCGCCGAGGGATTTGATGCCATGAAGCACCAAGGTACGGCGCTCAAGCTGCTGCTGAACAAGCACCCCTACACGGACGCCCTTCTCGCCAATCTCGACACTTTCAAGTCGATGACCGGCATGGACGTCACATATGACATCTTCCCCGAGGATGTGTACTTCGACAAGGTCACGGCGGCGCTGTCATCCCGGTCGAGCGAATACGATGTGTTCATGACCGGCGCCTACATGACATGGACCTATGGGCCGGCGGGATGGATCACCGATCTCAACGAATGGATCCACGATCCCGACAAGACCAACCCGAACTACAACTGGCAGGACATGCTGGCGGGTCTGCGCGCATCGACAGCATGGAATGGAATTCCCGGCGGCGCGCTGGGTTCCGACGATGCCATGCAGTGGTGCATTCCATGGGGCTACGAACTCAACAACATCAGTTACAACCGCAACATGTTCGAAGCCGCCGGGGTTGAGGCGCCGGCCAACATGGGAGAGCTTCTCGAGGCCTGCGCCAAGCTCTCGACGGACCTTGAGGGGGTGTATCCGATCGGTGTGAGGGGTTCGCGTTCCTGGGCGACGATCCATCCGGGATTCCTCTCGGGCTACTCCAGTTTCGGTGAGCGCGACATGGTCGTCGGCGATGATGGCACGCTGTCGGCGGCCATGAACACCGAGGGCTCCAAGGCCTTCCACCGCGACTGGGTGAGAATGATCCAGGACTACGGGCCCAAGGACTGGTCGACCTACACCTGGTACCAGGTGGGCACGGACCTCGGCGCCGGGGCATCAGCGATGATCTTCGATGCCGATATCCTCGGGTACTTCATGAACGGCGGCGGCAACAAGGAGGCCGGCAACATCGCCTACGCGCCGTTTGCCGCCAATCCGGAAGCTTCGGCGCCGACACCCAATGTCTGGATCTGGTCGCTGTCGATGTCCAGCTTCTCCGAGAACAAGGATCCGGCCTGGCACTTCCTGCAGTGGGCCACCGGCGTTGAGCACGGACTCTTCGGCGCGCAGCAGATGGATTTCGTCAATCCGGTACGCCAGGCGGTGTGGGACGACCCAGCCTTCCGTGCGCGCATCGACGAATCCTATCCGGGTTATCTCCATCAGCACGATGTCTCTGCGCCCGGCGCGCAGATCTACTTCACGGCCCAGCCGTTGTTTTTCGATCTGACGACCGAGTGGGCGGCGACACTGCAGAAGATGGTCGCCAACGAGGTACCAGTCGATGAAGGGCTGGACATGCTCGCCGAGAGCGTCAACGGCCAGCTTGAAGACGCTGGCCTGCGCTGACATTATGTGAATCCATCAAGGGGCCGCCACCAGGCGGCCCCTGGTGGCGGAGAACCGGTGATGCGTGACGCCTGGCGCCGCCGCGCCTTGCCATATGTGCTCAGCCTGCCGGCACTCCTGGTGTGTGTCGGCATTCTCATCCCCTTCGGGACCGCGATCTTCTATTCGCTCCAGCGCTACCGGCTCAACCTGCCGCACATGCGCCAGATGAACTGGGGCGAGAACTACCTCAAGTTCCTGACGGACGCCGAGTTCTGGAACACCCTGCAGGTCAGCCTCGTCTACACGGGCCTGACAGTAGGCCTTGAGTTGCTGCTCGGACTCGGGATCGCGGTGCTGCTGCAGCGTTCGACCCGTTTCAACAACATCGTCTCGATCCTGCTCCTGCTGCCGCTGATGACAGCGCCGGCGCTGGCCGCCCTGATGTGGAAGCTGATGACCAATCCCAATTTCGGAATTCTGAGCTACATGGCGAACCTTGCCGGCTTCGAGAACATGAAGTGGGCCTCGGATCCGTCGACCGCTCTCATGACGGTACTGCTGGTCGATATCTGGGTCTATACCCCCTTCATGATGATCCTGCTGCTCGCCGGCCTGCGGTCGCTGCCCCGGCAGCCCTTCGAGGCGGCGGCCCTCGATGGTGTTCCCCGCGCCTTTGTCTTCTTTCGCATCACCTTACCGATGCTGACACCCTACATCATCACGGCCTCGCTCTTCCGGCTTCTCGATTCCATACAACAGTTCGACATTATCTATGCAATGACGCAGGGCGGTCCCGGCGACACCCTGATGGTGTTTCAGGTCGAGGCCTATCTCCAGTTCTTCCAGGCGACCAACATCGGCAAGTCGGCGGCATTGCTCCTCGTCCTCTGGCTGATCACCTTCATCCTCTCCAACATTTTCGTCAAACAGTGGCTGCGTCTGCGCGCACAGGCCGCAGGTACGGGCTGAGGCCATGGAACATCGAACGACGCTGGAAAGGGTAGTGCGCGCCTTTCTCATCGGGATCGTCCTTGTCTTCTTCATGTTTCCCATCGTCTGGGTCGTGCTGATGAGCTTCCAGACAAACGATCAGATCCTGCGCATTCCGCCGTCGGTCGTCTTTGAGCCGACGCTCGAGAACTATCGGGCGCTGATCACCGGTCGCCTGGAAACCCAGGCGGGAACGCTCGACATCCGCTTCATGCAGAACCTGTGGAACAGCTTCGTGCTGTCGGTCTCGTCAGTGGCTCTGGCCCTGGCGCTCGGAGTTCCGGCGGCTTACGCGTTCGCGCGCTTCCGTTTCCGTCTCGGTGAGGACATTGCCTTCACGCTGCTCTCGTTCCGCTTCGCGCCGCCTCTGCTCGTGCTCTTGCCTCTCACCCTCTATTTCCAGGATCTCGGGTTGTCCGATACCTATGTCGGACTGGTCTGGGTCTACCAGCTCATCTGCCTGCCGCTCATCCTCTGGATCGTGCGCGGTTACTTCGAGGATGTCAGTCCGGACATCGAGCACGCCTACAGGACCGCCGGTCATGGCTGGTGGACGACCTTCCGGCGCATCTCGATACCGCTGACCGCACCTGGCATTGCTGCAGCGGGCCTGCTGGCGTTCATCTTCGCCTGGAACAACTTCATCTTCGCGCTGGTGCTGGCCTCCGCCGACAAGCAGCCCGTCACCGTTGGCGCACTGGCATTCGTGACGGCGTCGGGAATCCAGTACGGGCAGATTGCCGCCGCGATCGTGCTTTCGATCGCACCGACGCTGGCGCTGGCTCTCTACACGCAGCGCTACCTGGTCGAGGGCCTGTCGCTGGGCGCGGTCAAGGGCTAGGAGTTCGCCCGATGTCCGCCATCGATATCTCCGGCATCACCAAGCGCTTCAGGACTGAAACGGCGCTCGACGACGTGTCGCTTCACGTCGCAAGTGGGGAGACCGTCGCGATCATTGGCGCATCGGGCGCCGGAAAGACGGTGCTTCTTCGCATCATCGCAGGTGTCGAGGATGCCGACAGCGGCACCATCAGCATCGACAACACCGACATGACGGATGTCGCTCCCGAGCGCCGCAACGTCGGCATGGCATTCCAGAACTTCGCGCTCTTCCCGCACATGTCCGCCTTCGACAACATCGCCAGTCCGCTTGCGGCCCGCGGTCGCGCCTCCGCGGAAATCGAAAGCGGTGTCACGGACGTCGCCAGGTTGCTGAAGATCGAGCATGTCCTCGATCACTTTCCCCGCGCCCTTTCCAACGGCCAGAAACAGCGCACGTCGCTTGCTCGCGCTCTGGTTGCCTCTCCGCCGATCCTTCTGCTCGATGACCCCTTGCGGAACGTCGACGCCAAGCTCCGCTTCGAAATGCGTCTGGAGTTCGAGAAACTTCTTGCCGCACAAGGGGCAACGACACTCTATGTCACCCAGGACTACCGGGAGGCCATGGCGCTGGGCGACCGTGTCGCCGTCATGGACGAGGGACGATTTCTTCAAGTCGGAACGCCCCAGGAGATTTACTTCCAGCCGGCCAGCATCGATGTCGCCCGCCAGTTCGGTGACCCCACGATCAACCTCCATGCCGCGCAACCCCGACGGGATGATCGGGGCCTCTTTGCCGTGGTTGCCGGGATGCGTTTCGATCTCCTCGAGACCGACGACGATATCGGCGACGATTGTCTCATCGGCGTGCGCCCGGAGATGCTCACTCTCAAGGAGGACGATGAGGGAGTCTTCCTCGTGGAGGCGGTGACGCCCCTCAACGAGAAGGTCGTCACACTGGTAGCGGGAGGAGACGACAGCGAACTGCTGGTGTCCCGCCCGTCCCACGAACCGGCACCGCAACCCGGGCAACGGGTGAACCTTGCGGTCGCCGCACACAACATCCTGGTGTTCAGCGCCAGCGACGGCAAGCGTCTTGCGACCGCGGATTCGCATCCATGACGCCTGTCACCCTGCAACTCGAACGTATCGACAAGGTCTACAATCCGCGCGGCTCCCGGCCGGTTCATGCGGTCCGCGCGATGAGCATGCAGCTCCACAAGGGCGAAATCGGCGCCCTGCTCGGTTCCTCGGGCTGTGGCAAGACCTCGACGCTGCGCATGATCGCTGGTTTCGAGAGTGTCTCCAATGGAACGATCACGCTCTCCGGCCGTGCCATCCAGGATGAACCGCCGGCGCGGCGAAATGTCGCCATGGCTTTCGAGGGATACTCTCTCTACCCGCCGCTGACCGTGCGCGAGAACATAGCCTTCGCGCTCAAGGCACGTGGCCGTGATCCGGATGGCACCAGTGCAAAGGTGAAGAGCATCGCTGAACTTCTTGAAATCGACGACATTCTTGAGAGGCGTCCATCGGCACTCTCCGGTGGTCAACAGCAGCGCGCCGGGCTGGCGCGATCCCTGGTGCGAGACGCCGACCTCTACCTTCTCGACGAACCCATGGGGCAGCTTGAGCCACGGTTGCGGGCGATGCTTCGCGGACGCATCAAGCACTACATCAAGGAACGCGGACTGACGGTCATTCTCGTCACGCACGACCAGACGGAAGCCAATGCCCTGGCGGATCGAATCGCGGTGATGGAAGACGGTGTGCTCCAGCAGTTCGGAAGCCCCGAGATCCTGCGCGACCGCCCAGCGAACCGATTTGTCGGCGCCTTCATCGGTGAGCCGCCGATGAACCTGCTGGACGCCGATGTCGAGGCGCTTGATGGCGGGATCAGGTTTGCCCTGGCGGGGGCTGTCAGCCTCGACTTCCGTTCGGAAGCGATGGCCCCCGGGGCTCGTGACGCGGCGCTGGCGCTCGGCCATGTCATTGTCGGCGTTCGCCCCCATGCTCTGAAACTGGTCAGGGAAGGTCTTCCTGCCCGGGTCGTCGCGAACCAGTGGATCGGGGATCAGTCCCATGTCGCGGTGAGCTTCGCCGGCCAAACGATCGTGGTTGTCGAGCACGAGCGCGTCCGCCTTGGTTCCGGAGAAGAGGTGGCCCTTGCCGTCGAGGCGAAGGATCTCCACGTCTTCGATTCCCTGAACGGAGCCGCCCTCTCGCACGGTGGAGAGCTCGCATGACGAGGGACGTCATCATCGGCATCGATGCCGGAACCTCCCTCATCAAGGCGGTCGCATTCAGTCGGGGCGGTGAACAGCTGGCAATGGCGGCGCGGTCGAATTCCTATGCGGCCGGTGCAGGAGGCAGGGCCGAACAGGACGTGGCGATGACGTGGCGGGAGACGGTGGCAACACTCCTTGAACTCGTCGAAGGGATGCCGGAAATCCGTGATCGGGCCTGTGCCCTGGCGATCACGGGCCAGGGAGATGGCACGTGGCTCATCGATGCAGACGGTGAGCCTGTCATGCCTGCCCTGCTGTGGCTTGACAGCCGGGCCGCGGACGAAACCCGCCGGGTTCGCGAA
>JAJEBJ010000489.1 GCA_022822575.1 Alphaproteobacteria bacterium
ATCGCCTGCGGCGAGTTCCGTTGGCACGTAGCCCATGGCCACCGATGTATTCGAGTTGTGGGCGAACCCCCCCGACGATACGTATCCGACGGCTTCGCCATCCTGCAGGATGGCTTCATCCGCCGAGACGTCGATGTCATCGGTCTCGACCCTCATCGTGACGAGCTTCCTGGAGGGACCCTCTTCCCTCATCTTCAACGCCGCCTCCTTGCCGACGAAATCCTTCGTCCAGTCAATGAAGACATCGAGGCCGCTCTCGGCCGCCGTGAAGTCAGGCCGGTAATCGAGACCCCATACCCCCCATGACTTCTCGAGACGCAGACTCATCAGGGTCCGGGCGCCATACCAGCGAAGGCCATGGTCAACCCCTGCCCTTTCAACCTCTTCGGCAAGCCGCAGCAGGTACGGCGGCGGCGTGTAGATCTCGTAGCCGAGTTCGCCGGAAAACGAGATGCGGTTGAGCAGCGCGGGCACGCCGCCCACGACCGTTTCACGGCAATCCCGGAACCTGAGCGCTCCGGCCGACACATCATCGCGGGTAAGCGCCGCCAGCAGGTCTCTCGACGAGGGCCCCGACAACGCGATGCCGTGAAGATCCCCCGAGATGTTGCGATAGCTGACGCCGCTTGCCGGAAGCGCCGCCTCGAACCAGCGGCGATGGGCGTTCTGCATCACGCCTGACCCGATGACGACGAACCGGTCGTCCGCCAGGCAGGCCACCGTGAGGTCGCCACCGAGCCTGCCCCTCGGTGTCAGCATCGGTGTCAGGGTCAATCGGCCCGGGCCCGGCAAGCGTCCGGCCAGCAGATGGTCGAGCATGGGTCTCGCACCGGCCCCCCGAAACTCGTGCTTGGCGAAGTTGGCGATTTCAAGGGCTCCCACCTTAGTGCGCACCGCATCGACTTCCCTGGCGACGTAGCGATGGGCCCGGGAACGGCGGAAGGTGGGGTCTTCGAAAGCGTCATCGGCGCCGTCGGCAAACCACAGCGCATGCTCGAGGCCGAACGCCTGGTCCCAGACGGCGCCCTTCACGGTGAGCCTGTCATAAAGCGCCGTCGTCATCTGGCAGCGCCCCTTGGGCAGTGTTTCGTTGGGGAAGGTCATGACGAACCGGCGTTCGTAGTTCTCGGCGCTCTTGGTGGTTCCCCAGTCCGGTGTCGCGAAGTCGCCGAAGCGTGCGATATCCATGGCCCAGACATCGATTCCGGGTTCGCCTTCGATCATCCACTCGGCCATGCACAGGCCCACGCCGCCTGCCTGGCAGAATCCGGCCATCACGCCGACGGCCACCCAGTAGTTTCTCATGCCCGGAACAGGACCGATCATCGGATTGCCATCGGGACCGAACGTAAAGGGACCGTTGATGATGTTCCTGATACCGGCCTCGCGTAGTGCTGGAATGCGCTCGAACCCGAGTTCCAGCCTTTCGGCAATGTTGTCGAGCTGCGGTTGCAGGAGTTCGTGGCCGAAGTCCGCCGGAGTTCCGTCAACGGACCAGGGCGTGGCATGCGGTTCATAGGTTCCGAGCAACATGCCGTTACGCTCCTGGCGGAAGTACATGTTGCCCTCGTAGTCGATCCCGGCCGGCAGGCGCTCCTCCCGCTCGACGATCTCCGGGATGTCCTCGGTGATGAGGTAGTGGTGTTCCATGGGCTGGACAGGCAGGTGGATGCCGGCCATCCGTCCCACCTCGCGCGCCCACAGCCCGGCTGCATTGACCACGTGTTCGGCGTGAACTGTTCCCGTCTCCGTCACCACGTCCCACGTGCCGTCGGCGCGCTGGCGGGTCTCCACAACCGGGGTGTGCGTGCGAAAGTCCGCGCCAAGGACGCGTGCCGCCCGCGCGTAGGCATGGGTCACGCCGGACGGGTCAATGTCGCCATCCAGCGGATCCCACAGGGCAGCAATGTAGCGGGAAGGATCGATCAGCGGATGGCGCCTGGCCGCTTCCTCGACACTGATGAACTCCTGGTCCAGACCCATGTACCGCGCCTTGGACCGTTCCCGCTTGAGATAGTCGTGCCAGGCGTCGTTGGAGGCGAGATAGAAGCCTCCGGTGTTGTGAAGCCCCACGGACTGACCCGACAACTCCTCGAGTTCGGCGTAGAGATTGATCGTGTATCCCTGGAGTCTCGAGATGTTGGGATCCGAGGAAATGGTGTGAATCTGACCCGCGGCGTGCCAGGACGATCCCGATGTGAGTTCGCTTCTCTCCAGAAGCAGGGTCTCCTTCCACCCGTGCCGGGCAAGGTGGAAAAGGATGGAGCAACCGACCACCCCGCCGCCGATGATGACAACCCTGACATGGTCCTGCACGTCAATCTCCCGTCATGGGTGGTTCAGAAACGCCGGTCCGGCCGTCATGAAGACCAGGATCGGAACTCGTCCTCGGTCCGGTGGCACTCGATCCGGTGTCCCCCGTCAAGATGCCGGACCGGCGGAGTTTCGCGGTCGCAGGTGCCGGCCATGGCAAGGGGGCAGCGTGAGTAGAACGGACACCCGACCTCGGTAATCTCGACGACACGATCGATCCCCGCCTTCGCCTCCCGGGTTTGCATGGTCTGTTCGAGCCAGCCGATACGCAGTTCGGGGACCGACGAGATCAGCAACCTTGTGTAAGGGTGCCAGGGGGGCGACAGAACATGATCCGCCGTTCCCTGCTCGACAACGCGTCCGGCATAGAGAACGACAACATCATCGGCGAAGGACGACACGGTGGAGAGGTCGTGGCTGATGAAGACGAACGATACGCCAAGCCGCTTGCGCAGACGTTTGAGAAGTTCGATCACATTGGCGCCGACGATTGAATCGAGAGCCGAGATGACCTCGTCGCACAA
>JAJEBJ010000325.1 GCA_022822575.1 Alphaproteobacteria bacterium
CGTTGTGCTTGCCGCCGGCACGGACGCACTTTTGCGCTGTGGTGGCCCGGCTGTAGGGGCGCTTCTCGACTCCGGTGAAGACGTTCTTGAACTGCACCATGCCGGCATTGGTGAAGAGCAGCGTCGGGTCATTGTGCGGCACGAGCGGACTCGACTGCACGGCGACATGATCGTGTTCCGTGAAGAAATCGAGGAACGTGGAACGGACCTCACTGACGCTGGTCATCACCCGCCTGCCGTCCTCTTCGGCGCCTAGGATGCTCCGCCTGGCGCTTCATCTGATGCGGTGAGCGAGTCCTCGTCGACAACAAGTCCCGCCCTCGCCCGCACCGCGTGCTCGATGGCGTTGGCAATGCCGGGATTGTCACGCAGGAACACCTTCGCGTTCTCGCGCCCCTGTCCGATGCGCTGGTCGTTGTAGGAGTACCAAGAACCCGACTTTTCGATGATCCCCGCGCCGACGCCAAGATCGATGATCTCTCCGGTCCGGGACACACCCTCACCATACATGATGTCGAACTCGACCATCCTGAAGGGAGGCGCCATCTTGTTCTTGACCACCTTGACCCGTGTCTGGTTGCCGATCACCTCGTCGCGATCCTTGATCTGGCCGATGCGGCGAATGTCGAGACGCACGGTGGCATAGAACTTGAGCGCGTTGCCGCCGGTGGTGGTTTCGGGGCTGCCGAACATGACGCCGATCTTCATGCGAATCTGGTTGATGAAGATCACCAGGCAACGGGACCGGGAAATCGTGGAGGTGAGCTTGCGCAGGGCCTGGCTCATCAACCGAGCCTGGAGCCCGACATGGGTATCACCCATTTCTCCCTCGAGTTCGGCCCTTGGAACAAGGGCTGCCACCGAGTCGATGACCAGCACGTCGACCGCGCCCGAACGCACGAGAGTGTCGGCAATCTCGAGGGCCTGTTCTCCAGCGTCGGGCTGCGAGATCAGGAGATCATCGGTGTTGACCCCGAGCTTGCGCGCATAGGTTGGATCAAGGGCGTGTTCGGCATCGATGAAGGTGGCGATTCCGCCGGCCTTCTGGGCCTCGGCGACGGCGTGCAGGGCAAGCGTCGTCTTCCCGGAGCTTTCCGGTCCGTAGATCTCGACAATCCTTCCCCGCGGCAGCCCCCCGATACCCAGGGCAATGTCAAGGCCCACGGACCCCGATGAGACCACCTCCGTCTCGACGGACAGGCCGTCCTGACCGAGACGCATGATCGAGCCCTTGCCAAAAGCCTTGTCGATCTGGCTTACCGCCGCCTCGAGAGCCCTGTTCCTTTCCATACCGGTTCCTTCCACCACCTGAAGTTGTGGGCCACTTCTCACCATCGTTCACTCCCGGTTTGCTGTTGTCACGGCATCATCGTGATGCCACCATCGGGAATGTACGCAGTTTGTTCTCTCAACGCAAGAACATTATGTGAACAACCGGTGATCCGTTCTCAATCGTCCCGGTGAACGCGCTCACGCCGTTCATGGCGCTCCTGCGCTTCGAGGCTGAAGGTGGCGATGGGACGGGCCTCGAGGCGTCTGAGACCGATCGGCTCGCCCGTCTCTTCACAGTAACCATAGGTTCCCTGTTCAATGCGCCGCAAGGCTTCGTCGATCTTGGAAATCAGCTTGCGTTCCCTGTCGCGTGTGCGCAGTTCAAGCGCTCGGTCGACCTCGGCCGTGGCGCGGTCGGCAAAGTCCGGCTGGGCCACCGTGTCTTCCTGGAGATGGCGTATCGTTTCCGAGGAGTCGTGGAGGAGCTGGGCTCGCCATGACACCAGCTTGCGGCGGAAGTATTCGCGCTGTCTCGCATTCATGAACTGTTCGGTATCCCCGGGCTTGTAGCCCTTGGGCAGTTTGACGGCTTTCGCCGGGTATCCGTTCTTGCGATTCACAGAATTCGATCCCACCGGGCATGTTCAGGTTAGCGGCGCTCTGTATAGTTTGACATGTTGCCTGAGTGCAAGCGTGAACCCCGCCTGCGCGAAGACCTCCCACAGGCACCCGGTTGCCTGAGAAATGCGCTGTGTACGACGATCAGGGGCGTATCAGGCGACCTCGGGGTAGTCGCAGTCCCGCGCCGTGACGACAAAGGCATCGATCCGGTCGTAGGCCTCGCGTGGCAGGATGGCGAACCCTTTCAGTCGAAGGCGCCGTCGCACGTCGTCGTGGCGCGGGTCCGATGCGGCCGCCAACAGGCCTTCGCGCAATGCTCTCACTTCATTGTCATCACGGTGGAGAGAGGTGACGTAGGGAAGAGCCGGCGCGCTGCGGGTCGTGGCGAGAACCCGGATGCCATCCGTAGCATCGGGCATGGTGTCCTGCATGAGGGCAAAGGAAACGCAGTCGACAGAGCAGACGTCGGCGGCGCCTCGCATGACCATCGCCACGGAGTCCTGATGGCTCCCTGAAATCCTGACCTCCCCGAAAAATGTCCCATCTGACGCGAGAGGAGCAATGGTGGCTCGCAGGGCGTTGTAACCCGAATGGGAATCGGCGCCGTTGACGGCCGCACGCAGACCCCGCAGATCCTCCAGTTCCGTCAGCGGTGATTCGTGGCGTACCAGGATCAGGCTGCAGTAATCGCTTCCCCGGACGCAGGGTACGTCATACCGGGGAGTCGCCAGGAGCCGCAGGTGTCCGGCAAATGCGTTCACCAGGGGCCAGCCACAGGTCTGGGAAAGGAGGAGATCGCGGGACGACCAGTGATCATGGCGATCGGCCCTGTCAAGACGATCCGGAACATCGTCAAGACCCCGCTCTCGAAAGGCCTGCGCCAACGCCTGCCACCACGCATCGTTGGCGTCCCGCAGCGGCTCAAGGTCGTACATGGGAAGACTGGCAAGCATCATCATCCTGACCTTGATGCCGCCTCGCCCATGGATCCCCGGAATTCATCCAGACCATCGGTGATGGCGTACCACGAGGGGCGATCGGCGGTGAAGATGTGCCGTTCCAGCTTCAAATCCTGTGGATCATCCAGCGCTCCGGCCGCCACCGCAACGTACTCGGCTGCGGCCGGTTTCCAGAAGAGACTCGACCCGCACCTCCTGCAGAAACCCCGCCATGCCATGGGCGATGACTTGTACCAGGCCAGCAGCCCGGATTCGCTGATGGCGAGCATCTCCCGGGGACACGCGCTGTAGGCGGCAAAGTTGCCGTGAAACTTCTGACACTGGCCACAGTGACAGGCAATGATCTCCCGCATGCTTCCGGTGACCACGAAGCGGACACCACCACACAGACATCCGCCTGTAAAACGCTGCTCTTCAGCCATTGACCGGATTCCCCATGTGATCGTCCGGGCAGACCGTATCCCCTCCTCGCTGCGGCACAAGGGGGAAGGGTCGCCGCCGGGTGCCCAATATGCTATGCGACGGATGTCATTCCTGCCCAGCCCCTCCTTGATGATCTCCCTTCCAGCGGTCGATGACACTGACCCTTGACGCAGCGCATCGATCTTTCCGTTATCGGACCGGTGCTCTTCGTTTTCCTGTGGAGTACCGGGTTCATTGCCGCCAAGGCGGGACTTGAGGAAGCAGGGCCGGCCACCTTCCTGTTCCTGAGATTCTCCCTGGTCTCGGTGCTGATGCTCTGCCTTCTCCCGGTGCTGCGGCCGGTCTGGCCGGCAAGCCCCGGGGCGTGGACCCACTTGGTGATCCTGGGCATCATGATGCAGGTCATCTACTTCGGTGGCGCCTGGATGGCTATGTCGACCGGCGTCGGCGCAGGCACCGCTGCCCTCGTTCTCTCACTGCAACCCGTTCTCACCGCTCTGCTTGCCGGACCCGTGCTTGGCGAGCGTCTTCGACGCCGTCAGTGGCTCGGCCTTGGTCTCGGAGTTACCGGTGTCTTCATGGTCGTCGACCACAAGCTTGCCCTGGGACTGGGGAGTATTGCCGGAATGATCTTCTGCCTGGGTTCGCTTCTGGGTATCACGGCGGGCACTCTCTACCAGAAACGGTTCTGCCCGGCGCTGGATGTCTTTTCGGGCCTCTTTGTCCAGTTCATTACAGCGACGGTCATCTTCCTGCCGCTGGCATCCCTGGAGGGCTGGAAGGTGACTTGGAGCCATCAGTTTGTCGCCGCACTGGTGTGGGTCGCTGTCCTGCTCTCCCTTGTATCGGTCATGCTCCTCACTCTCATGATCAGGCGCCACGAGGCATCGCGCATCACGAGTCTCTTTTTCCTCGTACCACCTGTGACCGCCCTCATCGCGTGGCTGGTGCTTGGGGAGACCATGGGCGCGGTGGCCCTTGCAGGCATGGCTCTCGCTGTTGGCGGCGTTGCTCTTGTCGTCAGCGGCGGCCGCCGGATTCGGGCATGACGGCGACCCAACTTCGCGAATGCGCCCTGACTCTGACGATCGCCGCGTGCGGCGGCGTTCTCGCCGGCGCCACGGGCGTTCCGGCGGGATGGTTGGCCGGGCCCATGATCGTCGTCGCCGGGGCAGCTGTCCTTCGCGTTCCCGTGGCCATGCCAGCACTGCTGCGAGACGGCGCCTTTGCCGTTCTCGGAACCATGATCGGCACCACGGTGGATCGACGTACACTCGAGGCTCTACCGGAATGGCCGGTATCTGTCGCCGGCCTCATCGTCGGCATCGCCATCATGCTCGCCGTCATACCCCTTTGGCTCCATCGCCTTCACGGTATCGACCGCAAGACCGCGAGAATGTGCGCCATGCCCGGAGCCATGGGTTTCGTCATCCTTCATGCCATCGAGACCGGCGCCGACAGCCGGCGTGTCGCCATCCTGCAGATCCTGCGTCTTTCCACCATGCTGCTGGTGGTGCCGGGACTCTTTGCGATCATCTATGACACCGGACCTCCCCGGGCATCAGGCGATGTTCCATTCCTTTCATGGCCGTTGGCCCTTGGCCTTGTCGCCGCCGGATACGCCATCTTTCCGCTTGCACGCAGACTGCGGTTCCCGGCACCGGCATTCTTCGCTCCGATGTGCCTGTCGGCCGGTCTGTCGCTGACCGGCTGGTTCGAGCGCGGATCCCTGCCGCTTGAACTCATGCTCCCGGCACTGGTTGTCAGCGGCGCGGCGATCGGCTCGCGTTTCCGTGACACCTCGCCACGCTACCTGCTCGAAAGCGTCAGGGCCGGATTGGGAAGCGTGATACTCGCCGTGGCCATCACGGGAACGCTGGCCTGGGCCGTTGCCGGCATCACGTCGTTTCCCTTCCTGCAGGTGTTGCTCGCCTATGCTCCAGGCGGTGTCGAGATGATGACGGTCCTGTCCCTTTCCCTGGGCCTCGACCCCGCCTTCGTCGCCGGCCACCAGTTGATGCGATTCCTCGCCGTCTGCCTCATCCTTCCCTTCCTGGTGACACGGTCCTGACAGCGTCTTTTTCCTCGTTCTCCGAGAGGCTTGCATGCGAGCAAGGCCTGGAATTGATCGAAGGGAATGATCTCCCGAATCTTGACCTGTCTCCCCAGTCGCCTCACAGCGACGTTCTACATGACGACAAGGCTCCGTGTGGCCACAGCCCGTTGTTGGCATTGAGGTCGGTCATGAAGAAGCCGCGCTCGGTTGAGTTCGGGCCGGTCAGGCCGCAGCGAACCTGCGGATCTCCACCGGCTCGCGGTCATGCTGTGCCTGCCAGAGGTCGTACTGCATCTGCTGGGTCAACCAACTCTCGGGACTGCCTCCGACAGCCGAATTGCCATCTCCGGCGAGATACCGAGGCGGCCGTTGAGCAGGAGTGAGAGCGTGTTGCGCGAAACCGCGAGCCCCTTCGCGGCCTCGGTCACCGTGAGACCAAGAGGTTCGAGACACTGGCGCCCGGCAGCCGGGACTTGTGAGCGCGTCACCAGGAAGTTCTTCGGTTTGTCTTCTCAATGCCCGAAGCGCAGGCGGATAACATTTGGTCAGGCGCAGTGTCGTCGACGTAGCAGCCTGCGTCCCTCACGTCGAAACACTCCTTGTCTTCGAGGATCACCGCGACTCGAGTATGCGAGCATCCATCTCGGATGTCGGTGGCGTCGGAGAAGGATTCGATCGCAAACGCACACGCCGCATCACGGCATGAGGGCCTGGATCAGGCGGTTGCCGCGTGGACGCCCTCCTGGCTGGTACGAACTTCGGGCCTGTCCTGGGCGACCGGACCGACCCAGCGGTCGACAAACGCTTCGGTCCATCTCTGGATGGCCGCTTCGTGGAGATGCGCCAGGCGGATCTGCTCGTCGACACCCTGGGCGCCCTTCACGTCAATGAGTGAATCGCCGGCGATCGCTTCGGGGGTCAACTTGTCCAGTCTGGCGTCAGGATGGAACTGCACACCGTAGGCATTCTCGCCGACACGGAAGGCCTGAATGGGAAAGTTCTCACCCGTGGCCAGCAGGACGGCCCCTGCCGGAAGTCTCATGACGCCTTCGTAGTGGGCCTGGTAGAAACACCGCGACTCGCGGAAGAGGCTGGCTCCCTCCGCAGTGGGCTCCACGGGATAGAATCCGAGTTCGCACAGGCCATCGGCCCGCCCACTCACGTCTCCGCCACAGGCACCGGCCAGGATCTGGCATCCCATGCAGATGCCGAGGAAGGGGATGTCCCTTGCCAGGACATCGCGGACAAAGGCGATTTCCCTTGCCACCCAGGGTGGATCGTCGGGTTCGGCAACGTGGCCTTCCTCGCTGCCTCCCACCATGACGACTGCATAGTCATCGAGTGCGGGAAGTTCATCGCCGAAAGGGGGGCACACATGATCGATCGTGTATCCCCTGGTCTCGAGCGTGTCGGCGACCCGGCAATCGGTCCATGCCGGATTGTGGATGATGTAGAGGACCTTCGATGTCATGACGCGTTCCCTCCCTGAGAGACATCGAGACGCGCCAGGGCCTCCTCGAGGCGATGGCGCGCGTGGAGCGCCGCCTCAAGGCGTTCACGCTGTTCCTCCACGACCTCTTCCGGTGCCCTGGACAGGAACTGCTCGTTGCCGAGCTTGCGTTCCATGGCGGTAATCGACGTCCCCGTCTTGTCGATTTCCTTTTTCAACCTGGCCATCTCGGCATTGATGTCAATGACACCCTCAAGGGGCAATGACACGACTGCGCCATCGAACACCGCCTCCACCGAGCCCGACGGAGGCGTCCCGCCGATGGTGAACTCATCGAGGCGCGCCAGGCGAGTGATGAGAACCATGTGACGTTCGATCACGTGCGCGAGTGCATCATCGGCATCACGCACCAGGGCCATGATCCGACGAGCCGGCGGAACATTCAGTTCGGCCCTCACCGTCCTGATCAGCGTGACAAGACGCACCACCTGCTCCATCTCGTGCGCCGCACTTTCATCAATCAGCCCAGGATTCGTTGCTGGCCAGGGGGCCTCAATGAGCGGCGTCTCGCGGCTACCGTCAGTCTCGCGCCACAAGGCCTCCGTCACGTAGGGCATGAAGGGGTGGAGAATCGCCAACAGCTGATCGAGCACCCAGCCGGCGGTCTGTCTGGTTTCGGCCGCCGGGCCTTCGTCGCCCTTTTCGAAGACCGGCTTCGTGAACTCCAGGTACCAGTCACAGAAGACATTCCAGATGCCCTGGTAGACAGCCTGGGCGGCATCATTGAACCGGTAGGCTTCAAGAGCCTCGTCAACCCGCATGCGAAGGTTCACCACCTCACCCACCATCCAGCGGTTCGCCGTTTCCCTCAACGTCTGTGGATCAAAGTCGGGATCGGCACGGCAATCGTTGATCTGGCAGTAGCGCGCTGCGTTCCACAGCTTGGTGGCGAAGTTGCGGTATCCCTCGACCCGCTTTTCCGAGAGGCGGATGTCGCGACCCGGCGCAGCCATGGCGGCCAGCGTGAAACGCAGGGAGTCGGCGCCGTAGGTCTCCATCAGTTCCAGGGGATCGATGATGTTGCCCTTCGATTTGGACATCTTGGCGCCGGCAGCGTCACGCACCAGGGCATGGATGTAGACCGTGTGGAAGGGAACATCACCCATGAAGTGAAGACCCATCATCATCATCCGGGCAACCCAGAAGAAAATGATGTCAAAGCCTGTCACCAGAACATCGGTGGGATAGTAGCGCTGCAGTTCCGGCGTCTCCTCGGGCCAGCCGAGAGTCGAAAAAGGCCACAGGGCAGACGAGAACCAGGTGTCGAGCACATCGTTGTCGCGCGCGAGGTCGACGTCTTCACCATAGTGCAGGCGTGCCTTCCTTTGGGCCTCGTGATCGGTTTCCGCCACGAAGACCTCGCCGTCCGGTCCGTACCAGGCGGGAATGCGGTGGCCCCACCAGAGCTGCCGGGATATGCACCAGGGCTGAATGTTGTGCATCCAC
>JAJEBJ010000454.1 GCA_022822575.1 Alphaproteobacteria bacterium
ATTTGGGCGCCGAGATGCTGCCGCCGGGAACCGGTGCATGCCGAATGTCACCATCGAATGCCGAGGCGTCTGGAAGATCTTCGGTGATCGCGAGCACGAAGCCCTCGACGCGATCAGGTCGCGCGGTATCGGAAAAAGCGAAGTCTTCGGCGAGTTCGGATGCGTCGTCGGCGTTCGAGACGTCAGCTTCGAAGTCGCCGAGGGCGAAATCTTCTGCATCATGGGGCTGTCAGGCTCCGGCAAGTCCACCCTCATCCGCCATGTCAACCGGCTCATCGATCCCAGCGTGGGCGAAGTTCTGGTCGAGGGAGTCGACGTCAACTCGCTGGCGCCCGAGGCTCTGCGCGAGCTTCGGTCCAGGAAGATCGGCATGGTGTTTCAGAACATGGCCCTTCTGCCCCACCGGTCGGTGCGGGACAACGTCGCGCTCGGCCTTGAATTGCGCGGCGTCGAAAAGGCTGCGCGCAACGCGACGGCGGAGAGCACCCTGGAACGGGTTGCTCTCGCCGGCTGGGGTGAGCGCTATCCCGACGAACTGTCCGGCGGGATGAAACAACGCGTCGGCCTGGCGCGAGCCCTGGCCGCCGACCCGCACATCCTCCTGATGGACGAGCCCTTCTCGGCGCTCGATCCGTTGATCCGCCGGGAGCTTCAGGGGGAGTTCATGACGCTGGCGTCCCAGATGAACAAGACAACCCTGTTCATCACCCATGACCTCGACGAAGCGATTCGCATCGGACGGCGAATCGCGATCATGAAGGACGGCATGCTCGTGCAGATCGGCACACCCGAAGACATTGTCACGAACCCGAAGGATGACTACGTTGCAGATTTCGTGGCGGGAATATCCAAGCTCAATCTCGTGACGGCCCGGAAGATCATGGAGTCGCCGCAAGCCTATGCGGCGACGCACGGTCCGATTGACGAAGCGGCCTGCCCCGCCGCAGTGCCGGACGACAGTCTGGATCGCCTGGTCGACCTCGCCACCGGAAGCCGGCATCCCATCGTCGTCGTCGCGGATGGACAAACCGTGGGCATCGTGACCAATCAGGCCCTGCTGCGGGGCATTCAAGGCCGCCGGTCGGCAAGCGGGCCAACGGCAGCGGCCGGCGGCGTACAAGGAGTGGCGAACGATGGATGAATGCGGCCTTCTCAATCTCTTCGAGTGCGGCAAGATACCGCTCGAGCTGTGGGTGTCGGACGGGCTGCGCTGGTTGGTCGACAACTACCGGCCTTTCTTTCAGGCCATGAAGTGGCCGGTCGATCAGGTGCTGCGCAATTTCGAATGGGCGCTCGGCAGCGTGCCACCCACGCTCATGCTGACCGTCTTCGCATTGGCTGCGTGGCAGATCGCAGGCGTCAGATTGATGCTCGGGGTTGTCGCATCGCTCCTCCTGGTTGGCTTCCTCGGGATCTGGCCGCAGACGATGACGACACTTGCGGTCGTCTTCACCGCCGTGGTGCTGTGTCTGATCATCGGCCTCCCGCTCGGTATCTGGACGGCCAGGAGCGATCGGTTCTACGGATTCGCACGGCCCATTCTCGACGGCATGCAAACCATTCCGGCATTCGTGTACCTGGTGCCGATCGTCATGCTGTTCGGCATCGGCAACGTGCCGGGAGTCATCGTCACCGTCATCTTCGCGCTGCCTCCGATCATCCGTCTGACCAATCTCGGAATTCGGCAGGTGCCGAACGACGTGGTCGAGGCCATGCTGGCCTTCGGTGCGTCCGATCGCCAATTGCTCTGGAAGGCCCAACTGCCCCTGGCGATGCCCTCCATCATGGCAGGGGTCAATCAGACACTCATGATGTCGCTGTCGATGGTCGTGATCGCGTCCATGATCGCGGTCGGCGGACTGGGTCAGATGGTCCTTCGCGGTATCGGCCGCCTGGACATGGGCATTGCGACTGTCGGCGGGCTCGGGATCGTGATGCTGGCCATCGTGCTCGATCGGCTGACCCAATCCATGGCGGAGAGCAGCCGAAGTCGAGGTGGCGCATCGTGGCGTCAACGCGGTCCGGCCGGCGTGGTCCTGAGGTGGACAGGGGCAACGCGAGCGCGATGATCTCAATCAGGCAACAGCCACGCATCGAAAGCCAAACCGCCGGATTTCACGACCGCGGAATTGCCTGGCCGAGAGATGCACCGGCAGGCTGGCGTTGATGCCCTCACAGGTCGTCGACCGATGAAGATTGCCGAACTGCACGTCTACCGGATCGACCTTCGGCTCATCAACGGACCCTACGTCATGTCGGGTGCCACGCTTGATGCGCTGGATTCGACCGTCGTTGAGCTGGTGACGGATACCGGACTCAGGGGCTATGGCGAAACCTGCCCCGCAGGCCCGACCTACCAGCCCGAGCACGCGCTGGGCGCCCGCGCCGCGCTCGCCGAAATGGCTCCCCACCTGATTGGCGAAGATCCGCTGAAGGCCAACGGCTTGCACCGAAAGATGGACGCTCACCTCAACGGTCACAACTACGCGAAGGCCGCGATCGACATCGCGCACTGGGACCTGATGGGGAAGGTCCAAGGTGCGAGAATCTGCGACCTTCTCGGCGGCGCAGTCACGGAAAGGATTCCTTCCTACTATGCCATCGGCATCGGGGAGCCTGACGACGTCGCGCGACTGGCCGTGGACAAGGCCAGGCAAGGATTTCCACGTCTGCAGCTCAAGGTAGGCGGCCGTCCCGTGGACGCGGACATCGAGACGATTCGCAAGGCGTGGGAGGCGGTCGGGACATCGGTACGGCTTGTCGCGGATGCCAATCGAAGCTGGACATCCCGAGATGCCCTCAACGTGTCGAAGGCCTGTGCCGGTATCCCGATCGTGTTGGAGCAACCGTGCAACACCATGACCGAGATTGCCACCATTCGTCGGCAGCTCGATCATCCCGTCTACCTCGACGAGAACACGCAAGGCCTGGGCGATGTCCTGGACGCAATCGGAGCCGGCCTCTGCGACGGCTTCGGTTTCAAGGTGACCCGGCTCGGCGGTCTCGGCAATCTGCGCACCGCGCGTGACATCTGCAAGGTGCGGTCCCTCCCGCACACCTGTGACGACGGGTTCGGCGGCGACATCATTTCCGCCGCCTGCGCACACGCCGGGGCGACGGTCGAGGCGCACTTGAACGAGGGCGTCTGGATATCCGAGCCCTATCACGAAACGCACTGCGACCCGCACAACGGCATCACGGTTTCGAACGGTCACATCGCTCTGCCCGCGGGGCCCGGGCTGGGAATCACACCGTCACCCGATCGACTCGGGGTGCCTGTCGCGTCCTACGGCTG
>JAJEBJ010000355.1 GCA_022822575.1 Alphaproteobacteria bacterium
GCTCGCCGAATGCATCCAGTGACACCCGAGATCGAAGGGTTGCCCGGGCGCAATCTCTTCCGTCAGGGCTCGTCCGCCAATCCGGTGAGAAGCCTCCAGCAACGTGAACGTCAGGCCCTGTTCCATGGCCACGTTGGCGGCCGACAACCCCGCAGAGCCGGCGCCGATGATGATGACATCGCAGTGGTCAGCCATTGCACAAGGAGTTCCCTGTTAACGTCTCATCATGCACTCTCCGCACGTCGTGATGGAAGTGTGCTGTTGCACGACCGGTCCTGAACTCCAGGGAGGGGAAGATGATGAAGGAAGTGGTTATGGGGCGCTGGGTCATCCCGGGCGCTCAAGGCGACGTGATCGAGAACGGCGCTGTCGTCATCGAGAACGGCCGCATCGCTGATGTCGGGCCGGCGGAAAGGCTGTGCCGGGAGCACGCTGCCGCGGTTGTCTCAGGGGATCGGCACTGCGCCATCATGCCTGGCCTCATCAACGCCCATCACCATTCCTCCGCTGCCAGTCACGTGCAGCACGGTGCGCCCGACATGCTGCTGGAAAGCTGGCTCAAGGCCTTGGCAGTCACGCGCCCGTCGCCGACGCGCCTCGACATCCTCCTCTCGGCGGCACGCCAGCTGCAGGGTGGCGTCACCACGGTCGTGGATCTCGCCTCACTGTCGGGGTCTGCCGAGGCCGTCACCGCCAAGTGCGAGGAAGCGCTCCGGGCCTACGACACTGTGGGCATGCGCTGTGCCTTTGGTCCGGGAATTGGTGATCAGAACTTCCTCGGTGTCGGGCCCGGTGATTGCGACGAGCGCTTTCTCGCGAGCCTGCCTGGCGACCTCGGCGAGCGTCTGCGTTCGGAATACATGCCAGGAGCCGACCAGATGACAGCGGCAGACTACATAGGAGTCATGGAAGACCTGATCGGCACCTGGGATTCCCACGAACGCATCGATGTCTGGTTCGGACCACCCGGCCCGCCATGGGTGAGCGACCCGTTCCTTGAACTCATTGGTGACGCGGCATCCAGGCTCGACGTCAACATTCAGACGCATGTTTCCGAATCATATTATGAAAAACTCCAGGGTCCGATGTTTCATGGGGCGCCGATGCTGGTCCATCTCGACCGACTTGGCCTGACCGGACCGCGGCTGTCGCTGGCCCATGGCGTGTGGATGACCGAAGAGGAGATTGCGATCATGGCCGAGACCGGAACGGCGGTCTCGCACAACCCTTCGAGCAATCTCAGGCTGCGGGCCGGCATCGCCCCGTTCAACGCCTTTCTCGAGGCCGGTGTCGTCACGGCCCTGGGCATGGATTCGACCACCATCAACGATGACGAGGACATGTTCGCCGAAATGCGCCTTGCCCTACGTCTTGCCCGTGCGCCGACATACCACGAGTCCGCTCCGTCGCCTGATGATATTCTTGATTGTGCCACCAGGGGCGGGGCACGATTGATGCGCAAGGACGATCAGCTCGGACGCCTTGCGCCGGGCTTTGCCGCCGACCTTGTCCTCCTCGACATGGCAGCGGCCACGACACCCTGGGTGGCGCCAGAAATCTCGCCAAGGGAACTGGCTCTCATGAGGGTGCGGGGCACGGATGTGCGCGATGTGATGGTCGCCGGGGAGTGGGTGCTCAAGGACCGCCTGCCAACCCGCTTCGATCTCGATGACGTGATCCGCGAGCTCCACGACGTCATGGCGGCAACACCGTTTCCTGAATCATTCCATGCCCTTGCCCTGGAATCCTTGCCGCATGTCGAGGCCTGGTATGGATCATGGGACCATCCGCCGCGCCGGCCCTACACGGCGATGAACAGCCGCACCTGATGTATCTTCAGCAAAGACGGCCCTCGAGTGCGTCGAGGAAAAGCCGGCGGAATGTGTCATCGGTGAGGGGCCGGGGGTTGGTGGCGGCGGTAGGGTCTTCGAGTCCCTGACGGACCACCTCGTCGACCTCGTGATCGTCGACCCCGATTTGGCCCAGGGTATGCTCGATGCCGATGGTGCGGCGCAGTTCGAGGACCCATTTCAGCACGGCGTCAACTCCACCGTCCCCGAGGCCGAGCCAGCGAGAGAGGTCCCGGTATCGTGCGTCCACGGCAACCCTGTTGAAGGCGATGACGTAGGGCATGACGATGGCATTGGTCCGGCCATGGTGGGTGTCGAAGAGCACGCCGACAGGGTGTGACAGGGAATGGATGGCGCCGAGTCCCTTCTGGAAGGCAGTGGCTCCCATGGTGGCGGCTACCAGCATGTTTCCCCGGGCCTCGAGGTTGGCGCCGTCATCGACCGCGACAGGCAACCACTCCTTCACCAGGCGCATGCCCTCGAGGGCGACCCCATCGGCCATGGGATGGTAGCCGGGCGCACTGAAGGCTTCGAGGCAGTGGGCCAGCGCGTCCATGCCGGTCCAGGCAGTGATGGAAGGCGGCAACCCGACACTGAGACGGGGATCCTCGATAACGATGCCCGGAAGCATCCGGGGGTGAAACAGGATCTTCTTGGTGCGTTCGGCCTCGTCGATGACGACGGATGCACGTCCCACCTCGGAACCCGTTCCGGCTGTGGTGGGAACGGCTATGACCGGCAGAATGGCGTCATGGTTGGCACGCGTCCAGTTGTCGCCCTTGTCTTCGAACGTGAACATGTCAAGCGTCTGACCGGCCATGAAGGCGATGGTCTTGCCGGCATCCATGGCGCTGCCACCGCCAAGAGCGATGATGCCGTCATGGTTCCCGGAACGCAGGCGCCCGATTCCTCTGGTGACATCGGAACCGGACGGGTTGGGACTGATGTCGCAGAAGAGGTCCGCCTGGAGTCCTGCCGCGCGGATATCGCCAAGGGCTCGGATGACCATGTCGAAGCCGGCAAGTCCCGGGTCCGTCACGAGAAGGGGCCGTGCCATACCCAGTGCATGGCAGGCGTCCGCGAGTTCCGCGATTCGCCCGGGGCCGAAACGGATTTCCGTGGGCCAGGTCCAGGTGACGTTTTCGGGCACGGTCATGGCATTGTCGATCCGGATGATGGGTCACAAGGTTTGCCTCGCCATGGCTGCGGATGCAAGATAGTCCCCCCTGATGTTCACGTCCTGGTATTGGAGTGAAACCGCTTCCTGTCATCTTTGATTGTGATCCGGGCAAGGACGACTCACTGGCGCTCTTCGTTGCCCTGGCCCTGCCACAGGTCATCGATGTTCTTGGCATCACCACCGTGGCGGGAAACGTTCCGGTCGAGCACACCAGCCACAATGCGCGACGCATTGTGGAAGCCGCTGGACGCCACGACATACCGGTCTACCCTGGTTGTGCCCGGCCACTCCTGCGGCAAGCCGTGACGGCGGCCGACGTCCACGGCGCCGACGGACTGGGGGGATCGGGACTTCCTGATGCAGAACACCCGGTGGAGGACTTTCATGCTGTGGAGGCCCTCGCCGGCTTTCTGGAGGGAGCCTCGACACCACTCACGATCGCGGCGATCGGTCCCTTGACCAACATCGCCCTGCTGATGTCCCTGCGGCCGGATCTGGTGCCGGCGATAGGGCAACTCGTGGTCATGGGGGGCGCCCGGAAAGGAGGCAATGTCACGAGGAACGCCGAGTTCAACATCTTTGCCGACCCCCATGCCGCCCGGATCGTACTCGCGGGCACGGTGCCGGCGACCATCGTTCCGCTGGACGTCACCCGCAGGATCCTGCCGCCGCAGGACTGGTTCGACGACATGGAGGGTTTTGGGGAACCGGGCAGGGCCGTCGCCGCCATGTGGCGGGAATCACCGGTGGCGCTTCACGATGTCACGGTGACGGGGTTGCTGGCCTGGCCTGAACTCTACTCGCTCGAGGCATGTGCGGTTGACGTGGTCTGGAACGACACCGACAACCTCGGACGCACCGTGTTCAGCAGGGAAGACGGACCACTCAGCGTCGTAAGGCGTGTCGAACAGCGACTCCTCGCCAACAGGGTGGTGGAAGCGATGGAGACCTACGCCACGAGAGCATGACATCTGCGGGACAGGGCATCAGGCGACTCTGTCGGGCGGCTCCTGGCCGGCAAAGAATGCATCGAGATTGTCGAGCGCGCGAAATCCCATCGCGTCCCGTGTCGGCATGGTGGCGCTGCCGAGATGCGGCAGAAGAAAGACGTTGTCGAGGTCGCGGTAGCCCGGGTGGATCTCGGGCTCCCCATCGAACACATCAAGCCCTGCGGAAAAGAGCTTGCCGCAGGAAAGGGCGTCAATCAGGGCGTCATCGTCAACGACATTGCCACGTGCCGTATTGACGACAATGGCGCCATCGGGCAGCAGTCGGAGGTTCTCCTCGTTGATGATGCGTAAGGTCTCCGGCGTTGATGGACAGTGGATCGACAGGATGTCGCTGACGGCCAGCAAACTTTCGAGACTGTCGTGAAAGCGGGCACCCTCTTCCAGTTCGCCCGCCAGCCGTGAACGGTTGTGGTAATGCACCTCCATGCCGAAACCTGCGACTCGCCTGGCCAGTGCCTGTCCGATGCGGCCCATGCCCAGGATGCCCAGCCTGGCACCGGTAACGTGGATACCCCGCATGGCGGTTGGCGCCCAGGCACCCCACGTCTTCTCGTAGATCATCCTCTGGCCTTCGTGCACACGACGTGCGGCGCCGAGGATCAGCAGCATGGCAATGTCGGCGGTGGCATCTGTGAGAACGTCCGGTGTATTGGTGACGACGATTCCGCGCTCGGCCGCAGCGTTGATGTCGATGTGTTCATAACCAACGGAGAACGACGCGATGACCTTGACGCCGTCAGCGAGCCGGTTGATGACGTCCGACGTGATCCTGTCCGTGGGGCAGGGAACAAGGGCGTCAGCCTCGCGACATCCCTCGACCACTTCGTCAGCCGATGGCAGGTGATCGTCGTCGTTGAGAATGGGTTGAAAGTCGCGCTTGAGGCGTTCCTCGACCGCGTCGGGGAGTCGGCGGGTGACAAAGACCGAGGGGCGGGTGTCTGCGCTTGACATGGTTGTTCCTGACTTTCAAATAGGTTGGAGGCCGAAAGAAACGTCCATAATGAAATCCCGGGCCAATCGCAAAACATTCGTCACCCTGCTGATGCTGGTCTGGATGACGGGCGGGGCGCATGCGCTTGACATGCTGTCCCATCGGGCCTCCTACCATGCCAGTGTGCAGATTCTGCGGGGTGATCCGGCGACCAGGTCAGGGGAGGGGTTCGTCGAGTGGAGAACCGAGGATCACTGCGAGACCTGGTTGTTCACTGAAGTTTCCCTGATCCGAATCGGCAGCGGAGACGATGCGCCCGAGTTCGCGAGCAATCAGGTGAGCTTCGAGGCCAAGGACGGGTCGTGGTACCGCTACCAGAACGAATTCGAAGGCCCCGGTGGAGCAGAGCTTTCATCCGGCGAGGCTGTGGTGAATGAAGCGGACGCGCCGGGACGGATCGTGGTCGAGGAACCCGAGCCGCTCACCGGAAACCTGCCCATTGGCGCGGTGTTTCCGATGCGCTTCACCATCGATGTTCTCGAACGCGCCGCAACGGGCGAGAGGTTCATGAACCACGTCGTCTTCGATGGAATGGATGGGGCTGTGGCGAGCGAGTACACGACCTTTGTCCAGTCGGTCGAGGAAAGTGATGGCCATGCGACGTGGACCATGAAGGTCTCGATCTTCAAGGATCCGGAAGATGTCGGGCCGGACATGGAGGTGACAGCCAGCATTCGTGATGATGGCGTGATTGCCGCCATCCGCTACGAAGATGAAACGACGGTCACGACCTTGACACTCCACGAGTTGACCGAACTCCCTCCTGGAGACTGCTGACTGCCAGACGGGCGTTCCCTGAACCGGCGGCAGACATAGTGCGCTGTTCGCGCCAACCGCCACAGGGCGTTACCGTGTCACGACAAGGTGATAGCCGAAGTCAAAGGACTCCCTCTCAAGAAGCAGGGAGTAGCGGCGTTCCCAGGCACCGCTCCGGAGGTCGGCTTCCAGTCGCTGCAGCGGTTCGGTGATATCCCCGATCTTCCAGAACGACGAGATCGAACGGCGAACATCCGGATCGAGATAGGCGGCCGGCCGCCGCCAGTAGGCACAGAGCATGCCATCGACGCAGTCATGGGGAATGGGAACCGCAATTCTCTCGACCGGGCCGAGAACCGCCTCGAAGTCATCCAC
>JAJEBJ010000396.1 GCA_022822575.1 Alphaproteobacteria bacterium
TGCTCCATCCCCTGACCTGGTAGCCCATCCCCGTGATGACACGGGCGCAATCCCCGCCGAGCACGCCGAGTCCCAGGATACCTACCGTGACATCACGCGGCAGCGGGACCTCGAGCTCCTGGTATCGGCGCTCCCTGTGGAGCCGGCGGTAGTCTTCCATGCGGCGCAGGTGGTCGAGCATCACCATCACGCACCAGCCGGTCATCTGCGCGGTCATGGCGGGGTCGACAATGCGTGTCAGGGCAACGCCATCGGGAACCAGATGACGTGACGCCATGATATGGTCGACGCCGGCGCCAAGGGACATGACGAGCCTGAGGCGGGGAAAACGCGCCAGATC
This sequence comes from Alphaproteobacteria bacterium, assembly GCA_022822575.1. Lineage (GTDB taxonomy): Bacteria > Pseudomonadota > Alphaproteobacteria > SP197 > SP197 > SP197. The sequence continues at coordinate 341 of JAJEBJ010000396.1, forward strand.
GTCAAGAGGATGGTTCCAGACCAGGGCGGCATCGATGTCCTCGGGCGAGCCGCTGTCCGGGTGGATGCGAAAGTCGAGACCGGGAAAATGGGGAGCGAGACACGCCTCCCACACCGGACCGTCTCTGTGTCCGCTCATGTAGAGAAGTGCCATGGTGCTTTTCCTCCAGAATTCAGCACGCCGGATCCTGTCCGGACCGTGCCCATGCCCCGCCGGTATCGCTGACCGCAGCCATCAGGGCGCGAGTGTACGCGGATTTCGGTGTTTCGAAGATGTCGAGAGCGCTTCCCGATTCGACCACGCGTCCCGCCTTCATCACCAGGACATGATGGCTCATCGCACGCACCACCCTGAGGTCGTGACTGATGAAGAGATAGGCGAGATCGTGATCGTCCTGAAGCCGGCGCAGCAACGTGATGATCTGGGATTGTACCGACATGTCGAGGGCGCTTGTCGGTTCGTCGAGAACGACGACCCTCGGTTTGAGGATCATCGCGCGGGCGATGGCTATGCGCTGGCGTTGACCCCCGGAGAACTCGTGAGGATAACGATCCATCATGGCGGGCTCGAGACCGACCTCGTGGAGAGCTTCGGCAACCAGCTCGCGGCGGCCTGATGGATTCGTCCCCATGCCGTGGGCCTTCAGTCCTTCCTCGATGATGCCGGCTACCGACATGCGTGGCGACAGCGAGCCGAAGGGATCCTGGAAGATGATCTGAAGTTCCCGGCGCAGTGGTCTGAGGTCCCGGAAACTCAGCCCCTGCAGGCTGCGGTTTTCGTACCTGATGTCGCCTTCACTGGTGATGAGCCGCAGGATGGCCATACCAAGCGTCGATTTTCCGGATCCCGATTCACCGACGATGCCGATGGTCTCGCGGCCGCGAACGGCCAGGTCGATGCCGTCGACGGCCTTGACATGACTGACCGTCCTTCTGAACACGCCCGCGTGGACGGGGAACCAGACCTTCAGGGACCGTGCATCGAGACGTGTTGCGCTGTCATGTGGAACCGGCTGCGGCCTGCCACGGGGTTGTGAGGTGAGCAGATGTTGGGTCGACGCATGCTGCGGGCGAGTGAAGACATCGGCGACGGTTCCCGATTCGACGATCCGGCCACCATCCATCACCGCCACGTGATCGGCAAACCGGTGGACGATGGAGAGGTTGTGGGTAATGAAGAGAACGGCCATCGACAGTTGCCGCTGGAGGGAGCTCAGCAGTTCGAGAATGCGGGCTTCCACCGTGACATCGAGGGCGGTTGTCGGTTCATCGGCGATCAGGAGATCCGGTTCGCAGGCCAGCGCCATGGCGATCATCACGCGCTGGCGCTGGCCTCCCGAGAGCGTGTGGGGGTAGTCATGAACACGGTCCGCCAGATCGCCCAGTCCGACGAGGTCCATGAGTTCGCGCACTCGCCTTGCGGCCGCCTGGGCCGTCATGCCCTGGTGAACGACCAGAGGCTCTGCGATCTGCCGGGAAATGGAATGGAGTGGATTGAGGGACGTCATCGGCTCCTGGAAGATCATGGAAATCCGGTTGCCTCGTACCTGGCGCAGGTTCCGTTCCGGCATGCCGACGAGATTGTCGCCCTGGAAAATGACCTCACCGGACGAATGCCCGGAAGCGACAAGGCGCAGAATGGAAAGAGCCGTGACGGACTTCCCGGACCCCGACTCTCCGACTAGGGCAAGTGTCTCGGACGGGGCGATGGAGAAGCTCACGTTCCTGACGGCATCAATGACGCGATTCTCCACCTTGAAGCGGACCGTGAGATCACGGACATCAAGGAGCGTCATGACGGCAACTTCCTGGGATCGAAGGCATCGCGCACGGCCTCTCCGGTGAAGGTGAGGAGAGAGAGCATGAGTGCGACGACGGCAAATCCTGTCAATCCAAGCCATGGCGCCTGAAGATTGTTGCGTCCCTGGTTAAGCAGTTCTCCAAGTGAGGGTGAGCCCGGCGGCAGGCCGAATCCGAGAAAGTCGAGAGCCGTGAGCGTGGTGATCGAACCATTGAGAATGAAGGGCAGGAAGGTCAGGGTCGACACCATCGCATTGGGCAGCACGTGGCGCACCATGATGACCCTGTCGGTCACGCCCAGAGCCCGCGCTGCCTTGACATAGTCGAAGTTCCTGGTGCGAAGAAACTCGGCCCGGACCAGGCCCACGAGAGCCGTCCATGAAAACAGGACGAGGAGGCCGAGCAGGGTCCAGAATCCGGGAACGATGACACTTGCCAGAATGATGAGGATGTAGAGTACCGGTATGCCGCCCCATACCTCGAGGGCGCGTTGCGCCAGAAGGTCGATCCAGCCCCCGTAGTAGCCCTGGACGGCGCCGGCGGCGATTCCGATGACGGATGAAACGAGTGTCAGGACGAGACCGAAGAGGACCGAAAGGCGAAAGGCGTAGATGACCCGCGCCGCGACGTCACGTCCCTGATCATCCGTTCCCAGCCAGTTTTCGGCTGTCGGTGGGGAGGGTGCCGGACTCGGAAGGTCGTAGTTGATGGTGCGGTAGTCGTAGGCAATGAGCGGCCAGACGATCCACCCGCCTCCGGCATGGATGAGATCCTTGACGAAGGGGTCGCGGTAGTCCGCTTCGGTTTCGAAATCTCCCCCGAAGGCCGTCTCTGGATAGGCCGTCAACACCGGTACGTGGAGAGCACCTTCAAACCACACGGCAAGGGGCCGGTCATTGGCAATCAACTCTGCCGGCAAGGTGAAGGCGAAGAGGACGAGGAAGATCCGGAAGGACCAGTAGCCGCGCCTGTTGGCCTGGAAGTTGGTCAGGCGCCGTCGCGTGATGGGATCCAACCTGTGGCTCCTGAATCTCATCCGACATCCCGGCTTTCGAAGTCGATACGCGGGTCGACGATGACATACATCAGGTCGCCGACGAGATTCAGGACGAGACCGAGAAGGGTGAAAATGTAGAGAGTTGCGAACATGACCGGATAGTCCCGGTCAATGGCCGCCTCGTAACCGAGCAGTCCGAGGCCGTCGAGCGAGAAGATGATCTCGATGAGGAGTGCGCCCGTGAAGAGGATGCCGATGATGGCTCCGGGAAAGCCGGCAATGATGATGAGCATGCCGTTGCGGAACACGTGGCCGTAGAGGACCCGCCGCTCGCTCAGCCCCTTGGCGCGTGCTGTCGTGACGTACTGGCTCCGGATCTGGTCGATGAAGGAATTCTTTGTGAGCATGGTCAGCGTGGCGAAGCTGCCGATGATGAGGGCCGTCAGGGGCAGCGCCAGGTGCCAGAAGTAGTCAGCAATCTGGCCCAGGGTGCTCATGTCCTCGAAACCCGGGGAAACGAGACCGCGCAGCGGGAAGAGCTTCCAGTAGGACCCGCCGGCGAACAGCACCACGAGGAGGATGGCGAACAGGAAACCCGGGATGGCGTATCCCAGGATAATGGTTCCGCTTGTCCACACGTCGAAGGCGCTGCCGTCACGCCTTGCCTTGGCGATCCCCAGGGGGATGGACACGATGTAGACGACGAGCGTCGTCCATAATCCAAGGGAAATGGAGACAGGCATCTTTTCAATAATGAGATCGACGACGCTCCGGCTCCGGAAGGCGCTCTCCCCGAAGTCGAAGGTGAGGTAGTTCTCCATCATCAAAAGGAATCGCTCGACCGGTGGCTTGTCGAGGCCGTACATCTTCTCGAGTTTCTCGACGAAACCGTCCGGCAGTCCCTGCGCCCCGCGGTAGAGCGATTCTCCTGCGGACTGCACGTCACTGCCGGAGCCCGCAACCCTGGCCGTGGCGCCGACGGCCGTGCCTTCGAGTTCGGCAAGGATGCGTTCGACGGGCCCGCCGGGCACGAACTGCACGATGACGAAGTTGATCATCATGATGGCGAACAGCGTCGGGGCGATGAACAGCAGGCGCCGGATAATGTAGGCGAACATGACGCTGCCTGCGGTCAGTCGTTATCCGCTCCAATTCGCTCCTTGAGGGCCGCATCCCTCCCGGAGTCAATCCACCAGGTGTCGAGAACGATGCCGTCGTCGGAAACGATGTCGGGCTGTCCGAACCTGTCCCACCAGGCAACCCGGTCGTAGGTGATGTGCCAGTTGGGAATGACATAGTGGCCGTGGCGCAGCACCCGGTCGAGAACCCGCGACGCCGTCACGAGTTCCGCACGGGTGCCGGCATAGATGATCTCTTCGACGAGGGCGTCGATCACCGGACTCTTGATGCCGGCAAGGTTGCTGCTTCCGGGAATTCCGGCGGCTGCCGAGCCCCAGTAGTTTCTCTGTTCGTTGCCTGGAGAGCGCGACTGGCCGAAACTGGACACCACCATGTCGAAATCGAAGTTGTCGAGGCGTTCCTTGTACTGGGCAGCATCGATGGACCGGATCTCCAGGCGGGCTCCGAGGCGCTCGAGCTGGGCGCGAAACGGTTGGAGAATGCGTTCGAATGCCGGCTGGACCATCAGGAACTCGATTTCCATGGGTGTTCCTGATGGACTGTCAACACGCCGTCCTCGACTGTCCAGCCTGCCTCTGCCAGCAGGGCCTTTGCCTTGCGCAGATTGGTCCTGATGTTGCCGGACCCGTCGGTGACCGGTGGTACGGGAGCTTCGCCGAAGACGGCGTCCGGAAGGTCGTCGGCATAGCGCTCCAGCAGGGTGCGTTCGGCATCATTCGGGGCGCCGCTGGCGGCAAGTTCCGAATTGGAGAAATAGCTCACCGATCGCAGGTACTGGCCGTAGAAGAGGTTCTGGTTGGCCCACTCGAAATCGAAGGCCAGGGCAAGTGCCTGACGGACCCTCGGATCGGTGAATTTTTCGCGGCGCAGGTTGAAGACGAATCCCTGCATGCCCTGGGGGCGGCTGTGTGCGATCTTCTCGACGATGACCAGACCGTCATCGAAGATGCTGCCGCTGTAGGACGTTGCCCAGCGCTTGGAGTTGTTCTCCGAACGGACGTCGTACTCGTGTGCCTTGAAGGCCTCCATGGCGATGTCGAGATCGAGATACTCGTCGTAGCGAATGCGATCGAAGTTGTAGAATCCGGAATTGACCGGAAGACCGGCGCCCCAGTAGTCCTCGTGGCGCGCGTAGGTGATGGAACGACCCGGGTCGACGTCTATGACCCTGTAGGGTCCGCTTCCCATGGGGAATTCGAGGCTGGCCTCCTCGAAGTCCCGGCCCTCGTACCAATGGCGAGGCAGCACCGGAAGATCGCCCAGAATCAGCGGCAGTTCGACATTCCCCGGACCATCAAACGTGAAGCGCACCCAGCCACCGTCCTCGACGACCGCCTCTGTGACATTGGCGTAGTACGCGGCATAGAAGGGCAGACCGCTCTCGCGCAGGGTTTCGAGACTCCAGACCACATCGTCCGCCGTGACCGGCGTGCCATCGTGCCATCGTGCCTCGGGGCGCAGGCGGAAGGCGACCCAGGAGTGATCGTCTGGTACCCGCACGCGATCGGCCAGCAGTCCGTAGGCTGCGGTCGGCTCATCATTCGACTGTTTCAGCAGGGTGTCATAGAGTCTCGTGAGACCGGCCGCCTTGCGTCCCCTGAGGCTGTAGGCGTTGAGGGTATCGAAGCCGCCGAAGCCGAAGAAGCGGGCCTCGCCACCCTTTGGTGCGTCAGGGTTGACATAGTCGAAGTGACGGAAGGCCTCGTCGTACTTGAGATCGCCGTACCGCGAGATTCCGTGGGATTCCCGCACCGTTTCGGCCAGTGCGGTCCCTGCTGTCAGCACCAGGACAACAAGCATGGACACGAGACGCATGGCCGGCACTCCGCAGGACGACAGGGAAGGGGAGTATGGCACGCCGCCATGTCGTGATGAAGGCAACCCGATGAACGAAAGTCCTCCAGCGGTCCGTGTGCTCACCCCCTCATGAGTTTACCGAACTTGACCTCGCTGTTCCGGAACGCTTTGAGTAGCCGGCTGGCGGTGATCAAGGATCCAGCCCCCGACCGACACGGACAATTCACCCGCCGCCCATTGAAGGGAACAGCGGAAAGGCCGGAAGATGAGGTGAGGGAGATCGACAAACGAACTTGCGTTATACAACAATAACTGATAACGTTGTATAACCATGGCGAACGATCTCAAGTTTCACAGCCACACTGGCAACGCTGCCTATCACGACCTGCGGCGGCTTCTCATGGATGCCGCGGTGTCCGAAATCCGCGGGACGCCGACCCGAGTCACCGTCAAGGGCCGCCATTTCTGGTACGACAAATACCGGATCGGCTCCGAGGTGCGGCAACGCTATATCGGACCTGAAACCGGCGAACTGCTTGCCAGATTGGACCGTCTGGGCCGATCGAACGCCGACCGCAGTGCGGTGCAGCAGGAACAAACCCGTCTCATCCGTTTCCTGAGAGCCAGCAACTACAGATCGATGGATCGCGGCACCGGCAGCCTCCTGTCCGCATTCGCCAGATGCGGCGTCTTCCGGCTGGGCGGCACGCTGGTCGGGACAGTCGCTTTCCAACACTACGAGGGCGAACTCGGGGTGATCCTGGACTTCGAGCGGACCGCCCGGACTGACGATATCGATGTCGCCAGCTTCGAACGACTGTCCTTCGCCCTCGGTGACAGTGTCGAAACACCGTTGGCGGACGTCTTCCGAGACCTGAAGTTCCGGCCCGTCACCTCCCTGGACCGTCAGCATGTCTGGCGCTGGCAGCAGACAAGCGGACCGGTGCTGGTCGAGTTCCTGATGCCTGCGCACGGGGAAGAAGGCGTGCGCAAACTACCGGCCCTGGGCGTCAGCGCCCGGGCCCTGCGCCACCTGGACTACCTCCTGAAGGACCCCGTTCCGGCCGTGTCGCTCTACCGGGCCGGCGTGCTCGTCCAAATCCCTCGTCCCGAACGCTACGCCATACACAAGCTGATCGTGTCCGAACGGCGTCATTGCGGGCCGGATTCGCTGAAAGCCTCGAAAGACCGCGCCCAGGCAGACTTCCTTGTCGCTGCCATGGCGGAAACACGCCCCGATGAATTGCGCCTCGCCTACAACGAAGCCATGGACCGCGGCGGCGCCTGGCGCAGGCGAATCGCAGCCAGCCTGAACAGGCTGCCAGCCGCCAGACAGCACCTGCTCGAGGTGGCCGGCGGGGAAACACCCGACAGTCTGTGATCCGGCCCGCGAAGCCCTGACGGACTGTCCATCCGCCCGCTACGCAGTTCACCGTCCGATTCGGACTGTTGCGTTTGCAAGAGATGCGCCAGATCCCGCCGAGCAGGTACAACATTGACCCTATGCGCAAGAATGCCTGCGCGTATCCTGCCGGATAGACGGCCTGGCAGGAGGCGTTCTTCAGCCGCCGATGACGGACTGGCGGGCGCACATGCCGCCGTCGATGGTGAGCACGACGCCGCTGATGAAACGCGCCCGGGGGCTGGCGAGAAAGACGATGGCATGGGCCATGTCTTGTGAAACCGGCAGCGACCCGCCGGGCATGCCGGAGATCAGTTCGCGCCACCGGTCGCTGTCCCCGAATCGCTTCAGGGCGTGGTGTTTGAGAGCCATGATGCCGCGCTCGTTCTCCATGTCGCCTGGGCTGATGCCGACGACCCTGATCCCGTCGTCAAGACTCGTTCCGCCGAGCGCCCGTGTCAGCGTGACGAGCGCACCATTGGCCGTCACCCCTGCGGCATAGCCGGACGGCGCCTGATCGCCGGCCGTTCCGATGTTGTTGACGATCACGCCGCGCCCGCGCGTCTTCATTTCAGCGTACATGGCACGCATCATGGTGATGTAGCCGAAGAGCTTGAGATCCCACGCGGCGCGCCAGGTCTCGTCGTCGACATCCAGCAATGCGCCAAGCGGAATGGCGCCGGCATTGTTCACCAGGATGTCGGCGTCAGCGCAGGCGTGCGCCACCGCGCGCGCTTCTTTCTCGCTGGAGAGATCCGCCGCGTGAATGTCGACGGCTACCGCGAAATCGCTCCGGATGGCGTTCCTGGCACGTTCGAGATCCTCTCTCGTCCTCGAGGCCAGATGGAGGCCGGCTCCTTCCGACGCGAAGACACGGGCCGTGGCGAGGCCGATGCCGCGTGATCCGCCGGTGATCAGGACGGTCTTGCCACGAAGTTCCAGATCCATCGCCGGAATCCCTTTCCCAGTGAAGGCCGAACCTACCTGAAGCCATCCGTGGCGCCCACGAGCTCGTGGATGTTCCCCGGTTCGAGGGCCGTGTGCCCGGTATCAGGCACGAGGCGGAAGTCGGCTTCCGGCCATGCGCGGTGCAGGTCCCATGCCGTTCTGGCAGGTGTGCAGACGTCGTAGCGTCCCTGCACGATCACCGCGGGTATGTGCCGGCACCTGTCGATGTCGTCGATGAGCTGGCCGTCACGGGAGAAGAACCCGCCATTGACAAAATAGTGACATTCGATCCGGGCAAAGGCCCTGGCGAAGGCATCGCGGGCGAACCTCTTCAGCCGTAGGGGATCGGGGATGAGCGAGAGGATCGACCCTTCCCAGACACTCCAAGCCCTCGCAGCCTCGCGTTCGAGGTCGGGATCGCCGGATGTCAGGAGCCGCATGTAGGATCCCATCAAGTCGTCCCTTCCGGCTTCGGGAACAGGGGCGAGAAAATCCTCCCAGGCATCGGGAAAGACGTGGCTGGCTCCGTCCTGGTAGAGCCACCGGAGTTCCGATCGGCGCAGGGTGAAGATGCCGTAGAGGACGAGTTCACTCACATGCTCGGGATGGGTCTGGGCATAGGCGAGCGCCAGCGCGCTTCCCCAGGATCCACCGAAGACAAGCCAGGAGGAGATTGCGAGATGTTCCCTCAAGGTCTCCATGTCACGGACCAGGTGCCACGTGGTGTTGGCCTCGAGCGAGGCCCATGGCGTGGAGCGGCCGCAACCCCGCTGGTCGAACAGGACCACGCGCCAGGCTTCGGGATCGAAGTACTGCCGGTAGTGTGGCCTTACCCCACCTCCGGGTCCGCCGTGAAGGAAGACGGCGGGTTTGCCTTCAGGGTTGCCGCACTCCTCGAAGTAGAGTTCGTGGCCGTCCCCGACCGCCAGTCGGCCAGATCTATAGGGGTCGACCGGTGGATAGAGCGAGCGCGTTTCCACGGACGATCACGCACCATGCCCCGGAGAGGCGTGTCTCCAGACGACCGGGAAACGGTCGCAATCAAGGCTTGCGCCGTCGGCAAGGTCCGGCAGCACGGTGGGTACCGAAATCTCGCCTGGACGCCGGTGAAAACGCGCATCGTCTCCGGTCCACCGGGTCGAGAGCGCCCGGCGGCGATGACGGCCCGTGTTGCCCGGAGCACCGTGAACGATCATGCCGTGAAACATGAGCGCGTCACCGGGTTCCATGGGAAAGCGCAGGATTTCGTACCGGTCGCGGTGCGATTCGATGTCGGGCAGGGGAGGGAGCCCGACCCCCTCGTAGAGGCGCCCGTCCTCGAAGTGATAGGGGCTGAACTCCTGCCAATTGTGGGAGCCCTTCACGAACTCGACGGCAATGTCGCAGCTGACGGGGTCGAGCGGCAGCCACAGGGAACAGACATGGCGCCCGCTGACAGCCCAGTAGGGCTGGTCCTGGTGCCACGGGGAGGGTTTGCCGGTCCCGGGCTCCTTGACCAGGAGATGGTCGTCGAAATAGTTGACCTTCGAGGAACCCATGATGAGGCCGGCGTAGCCGGCGGCAGGCGATTCGCGCACGAAGCGCATGAAGGCCGGCAGGCGATGGGCGAGTTCGACATCGCCGAAGAAGCGTCCTTCACTGGCGTACTCCATGGCGTGAGGTCCAGGGTTGTCCATGGCCTCGTCAACGGCGTTGCGGAGAAAGTCGACCCATGCCTCGTCGAAGGCCCCGTGCAGCAGCACGACGCCATCTTCCTCGAACACGGTACGGTCCCGATCGCATACCTCATGCATGACTCATGCCTTCCTTGCCCGCGGGCACCTGTTCGACCCGGAATGGGAGGTCGCCAGGATCGGCTTCGTCGAGAGAGCGTGCCGCCAGGTGCCCGCTGAAGACCGCTTCGGAAATGAGCCCCGGAACACGGCAGTCGCCCACGGACGTGAGGCTTCGGATG